>JAIEPG010000002.1:0-300000 GCA_019749895.1 Candidatus Babeliales bacterium
ATGGCCATCTTAACTGCCTACAAGAACTCATCACGAGAGGTGCCAACGTCAATGCTGCTCCAACTACAGGACCATACCAAGGCTTCACCCCCCTGCATTCGGCCGCACACGATGGCCATCTTAACTGCCTACAAGAACTAATCACGAGAGGTGCCAACGTCAATGCTGCTCCGACTACAGGACCATACCAAGGCGTCACCCCCCTGCATTCGGCCGCAAAATATGGCCGTTTTGACTGCCTACAAGAACTCATCACGAGAGGTGCCAACGTCAATGCTGCTCCGACTACAGGACCAAGCGAAGGCGTCACCCCCCTGCATTCGGCCGCACTAAATGGCCGTTTTGACTGCCTACAAGAACTCATCGCGAGAGGTGCCAACGTCAATGCTGCGACTATCAAAGGCAAAACCCCCCTGCATTTTGCCGCAAAACATGGCCGTTTTGACTGCCTACAAGAACTCATCGCGAGAGGTGCCAACGTCAATGCTGCGACTATTAAAGGCAACACCCCCCTGTATTTTGCCGCACAACATGGCCATCTTAACTGCCTACAAGAACTAATCACGAGAGGCGCCAACGTCGATGCTGCTCCGACTACAGGACAATACGAAGGCTTCACCCCCCTGCATTTGGCCACACTCCATGGCCATCTTGACTGCCTACAAGAACTAATCACGAGAGGTGCCAACGTCAATGCTGGCCTTCACGCAGGCTTTACCCCCCTGCATATTGCCGCACTAAATGACCGTCTTGACTGCCTACGAGAACTCATCAAAGCAGGCGCTACCGTCGATATCGTCGATCTTACTCGTAAAACCCCTGCTGAGATAGCAGCAAAAAAAGGACACCATGAACTTGCATATCTTTTGAATGATATTCAAAAACGTGGTTCTCAAGCGGCAACCACCGTAGAAAAAGATGAAGAAGATCAGTGCACCATCTGTTTTGAAAACTTTGCTGAACAGGGCTCTTGTACAACGCTTCGTTGCGGACACGACTTTCACCCCGACTGTATCAAAACGGCAGCTAGAATAGAACTTGCCGATAACGATGACATCAGAAATACCATGGGCGCAAACTTCAAACCTACCGCAACCTGCCCAAACTGCCGCAACGCTACCGAATTCACTCGCGAAAACAATGAGCCAAGGTTGGTAAGAATTGTTGTTCGCCCTACAAAAAAACAACGTTCCCATCACCAAGATTCTGAAGGATCGATAGGTTTTATTGACCCTACCCTTGAAGACCAGGCCGCTACCAGTTCCGGTTCTTCAAGTAGTTCAAGCAGCTCATCAAGCTCCTCGAGTAGTTCAAGTAGCTATGGCGAAGCCTCTTCTTCAGGCCCAAGCTCTTCAGGCCCAAGCTCTTCAGGCCCAAGTAACTCGAACGATACATTGCTCGGCCGCCAAAGCGGACGAGAAAAACGCTCTCGCGATGGAGAATAAAGTTATGAAGAAACATTACGGAATAACACTCTTTTTTATACTTGCCACAGCAACTCTTGGAAGCAATGCTCACGCAGCTGCTCAATCTGATCATCCAGCTCGAACACTACAATTGGACCCAAAGAAACGAGTTAGAATTGTTCAAAACCCTTTTGGTTCAACGTTTATCAGAAATCAAGGAGACGCTGCATCTACAGGAATAGAATTTCAACATTATTCTCCCTACTTCCGGTTTGCCTATGACGATGCAAGTCGTAATGCTTTATACGAGGCATTAAATGCTCGCTACGGAGTGGCATATGGAGATCTTAGCGGGACCAATACTTACGCAGACAAATATCCAGGACAGTGGATCTCTTTCATAAAAAAAACAGAAACTGCCACCCCAACATTACCAGTACATTCAACATTTGTTCCTGAAGAAACACTCGATACACTAGCGGAGAAGCATGAGAAGTTTGGTTTGATTTTCCAGATCAAAGACAACAAAGTGACAACTCATTTTGAACCTGGCTCCCTATACAATTTTTTTGTACCATCCGCCGCACTGGAAAAAATAGTTAATAATGAAATGCTCAACCCAAAAAAATATTCACTCGATCAGGCACAGCAAGCACGAGAAGAAGCAATAAAAGTACGCAGCTGCATATGGAAAATTCATTTGCAAGTAAAACCAAACTATTTACTTCCCTTTTTAGCAGACTTTCTCCCTTTCATTTTGACCGATTATCGCTTAAGAAACATTTACGACTTCAAAGTCGCCCGCCTTTTCACTAAAGGACAACATCTTCCAGATGATAAGGGATGTTTGTCAAAAAGCCCCGCGCCAATAGTGGTCCTTTACGTAAAAAATTTTTTCAGCGAAACACATGCGGAGCGCAATGCGGTAGTTGATCCAATAATTCAAGCTCTTGTTGAGCGCTATGACGATAATACTATTGGATTAGATATTACCCCCCGCTGCAATGCAAAGATCAATAAATTAGTCTACATCGCTCAAGACAACTTCGACCAGAAGGCACTATTTTTCAAAACCAGAGGCCACGCGTTTATGAGAGAAATCTACACACCTAACCTGGCATTTGTAAAAGGTTACGAGTACATCATTCCACAATTTGCATGGCACGATCGCTCTGAAGAATTCACATCCGAGATCGCTGAGTCACAGCCAGAAAGCTCAGAACTAGAGAAAGGCACAGATTGCGTCGCAACAACCGAAGAATCAACTATATCTGGCACAGTCACAGCAAGCGCTACCTCATGCAGCTCACCCGAAATTAACGAACTCCAGGCAGAGCCTGCCATGCTCACCAAGCGCAGCGACCAACCCCTCGAGCAACAAGACACAACCAAACGTCGTCGCACATAAATAAAAAATAGAGGTTATCATGAAAGGCTTTTTATCATTTTTATTGCTCGCTCTCACGCTCAGCCTACCAGTGGCACACCCTGCTGCAAGCTCAAGCAGCAGCTCGTCTAGCAGTTCAAGCTCAAGCAGCTCTGACGTGCCAGCTGACTATTATTATGCCGATGAGAATATTGAAAAAATAAAAACGGCTGAAGTTAAACATGCACCATGCTCCATAATTATTGAAGAACATAACTACGAAAACCCCACCACTGAAAGCTCAGGAGCCTGCACATACGCATTGGTTGGCCTTATTGAAAATGCTTACTGCCCAATTATAACAAGCGCCTCTATTTTGCTCAACGCAATCGCTCGCATTGACTACAGCACTCACGAACATACCGAAAGAAGATTTAAAGATATCGACTTTTATCAGAAAAAATGGCGCATTTTTACTATTCCAGATACACCATTTTTTCTACTAATCCCCCAAAAGTATGAAGCAATTTACGGCACTACAGGATTTGATGTAGCAAAGATGATTGAACTTTCAGACCTATTACCAACACCAGATTTACAAAATATCGATAAGCTTTTAGGATTCATCGCACATAGCACTGACCCCACACATCCCACCTGTAAACCAAAAAAATCCCTTGCATTCAATCCTGCTGCTTTAAAAAATATTATTATTCCAATGGCAGAAGGAGTCATTCGCGACTTTATGGTTATTGGCCATGGAATGCTTGAGAGCAGCATTTGCGGAACTAAACCTGAAAACATTAAAGCTTTGCTCGATTTCCTTAATAAAAGAACCGAAACTCCCCTCAGCAAGACAGGAACAGTTGGCTTATGGTCGTGCTATTTAGGAGGAAAAAACCTTGACCTGCTAGAATTTACCAACGACACAGCAAATACAGCCCTGGAGAGCTACCGTTTCCCAATTATAGTTTTTTCAATAACAGATGCGGTCGTCTACTGGACTTTGTCACATGCAAAAGAATTGAATAAAAATTTCTTCAACCAGGCAACAAAATTTGCTTCGATTAATACATTTTTATCAGTTTTCACTATGTTAAATCCTAACTCCACAAGAAGATTTGGCAATACACACGGCACCAACTCACTTCCTCAAATTTGGCTACCCTACGGCCACAGTTTTCAAACATTCAAACTCAATGAGCAAATTGAGGTTATTGGTCGCGCAAAGGCACAAATATACAAAGAAAACAATAAACAATTTATTATTGAAAAGAAGGAAGGTTTATTACTCTACTCAAGTAAAATTGAAACACCAATAAAGATTATTGGCAAAGAAGCACAACCCACCCACACACCAACTTATAACCCATTATCCATATCGTCACATCATTTTTGGGTCAATTTACCAACGGGTCTTGAAATCTTTAACAATCCAACAACTGAAGCCAACATTACAGCAAACCCAAAAGCCTACCCACTTTCTTTCAAAGTTCTAAATGAAAGCGACCGCCAATTTTTTGACCAACACACCATCCATTTTCCTCAAATCATCTCAATGATCCGCGGCTCAGCTGTTCATCACTTTGCAGAAATTATTATTGAAAGTAACCAACAAACTGTTGGTATTTTAGATTTCATTCGCAGCGCATTTCTTGATTGCGCCTCTTACAAATCCACTAACGCTTTTGTTATTAAAAAACTTACCGGTATTAACGATTTTTCGTTCATACTTGAAGGTTTAAGAGCGACCTCGGGAAGCACTACGCCATCTGAATTTGAAACAACCTTGGCTGGCAAGGCAGGCCAAGAAATTACTTTGCTTAATGTTACCGTTTATCAATCAGAAATTACTTTTGACACTCCCCCAACACCAAGGATCGACATTTATTTTATTTTTAATGAACTGCATTGGATGTTCTCATTAGATCATCTCACCCAAACACCTTGGAGGTTTGTAAAAACTACAAAAAAAACACCTTGTCAAATTTACAAACAAACAAGATCAGAAATGTCAAAAAACAAATGGGCTGAAGTTAAACCAGCACAAAGTCAAAAATCACTGAGCAGTGTTGTTCAAAAAAAATTCGAACTATATAAAAAAATCAAATCGCTCAGCAATGAACATGAAGTCGTTGAAACACTTAAAAAAGCATATAAAAAACCAATAAGAAAAAGTTTTAAAAGCGCTAGTTCTGCATCAAGTTCTTCAAGCTCGTCTTCGCTCATCCCGAGTGCTCCACTTTGTGAAGCGTATCGAGGGACAAGTACCCCCGTTATTGATGATTCAAGCAAACGAGTAGAGCGAACATCAACCAAAGAAAATAGAAAAAGTAAAAACAAGCGACAACGCACATAAGTAAAAAAATAATAGACTCAAAAAAAGCACCCGCTCAAATTAAGAGCGGGTGCTTTTTTTAATCTCATTTTTTCAGCAATGAAAGAATAACTTCTAGCTAAGCTTTTGGTAACGATGCGTTACTTTGCCCACAACACGGAAATTATCTTTACCACGAATCAAGGCCACAGGCGGGTGCTTGTGGTTGACTGATTCAAGCACAATAAAATCTTCCATGTAGGTAACTTGCAAAATCCCTTTGATAGGGTTTTCGTTGCCGTATTCAACGGCAGCAATATCACCAGAGCGAGTCCACGTTTCAGGAGAGATAATCAAATAATCTCCTTTTACAAACGTTGGCGCCATAGCGTTGCTTTCAACATTTAAGCAAAACATTGAATCATCAGAGCTATTAAAAACTGGCACAAAAATATCTTTGTAGCCCGTTGTTACCTGCGTCAACTGATTGTTGTAGGGAGAAGGATTTGACGGAATGTCACCCATCACCGGAACAATTTTGAGTTGAAGGTCAACTGCAGTTGTTTCAGGAATTTTGACCGTGGTGTCTACATTGTCGGTTCTGCTTCGACGTTGTGCAAACAAATCGACAGGATGAATATCAAACGCATTAGCAAGTTTTTTTAACGCGTCCTCATTCCAACGGCGCGTACCATTTTTGATATGCGTCAAATAACTTTCGGACATACCGGTCTTTTCTGCAAGAACTTTGGTAGTCCACCCTCGTTCCCTCAGCAACTCTTTAACCCGTAACTCTGTTGATGACATAAATACTCCTTTCCACATAATGTAGCCAAGACAAAGATTATGTAGTGTTAACTCGACAGCCTAGCCATATAAATCTGTTAAAATAATATAAACCATGTCAAATAGAAATGCTATCAAAAATTCAAGATGAATGATAAAAAAAAATGTTTCTTTGTGACAATTTTGTTTCAAAACTCATAAAATTTTTTTAAACTCGCTCAAATACCAAGATAGTCTGAGCAAAAAACATGAGAGATAAAAAAACAATGAAGAAATTTATACGCATATTTTTTTTAACACTCTTTGCAGCTACCAGCATTTCACTTATCACGGCCCTTGCCTATACAACCATACTTGTCCGCCAAGCTCAACAGTTTTCCAAAAAAATGAGCAAAAACCCTGGGGACAATAAATCCTCAAAGAAAATATTTATGTTAACCGGTGAAGTTTCGGGCGATAAACTTGGTGCCTGGTACCTGCAAAAAATAAAAGACCAGGGAGTTGCTGTTGAGTGCCAAGCCCTGGGACAAAAATTTTTGAAAGCTCAGAACGCGCAGATACTTGAAGGTTTTGACGAGCTGTACGTTGGCAACGGTCTTTTATCACTCGCGCTCACGCTGCCTGGCCAACTTAAGCATTTTAATCGTTTGGTTGACTATGTTTTAGCAAACAATTTTGACGAAGTCGTACTCGTTGACTTTCCACTCATTAATATCCCCTTTGCACGCGCACTTAAAAAACGCAACGCAAACATGAATATTACGTTTATTGCACCGCCAGAACTATGGTTTTGGGGCTCATGGAACATTGACGAATTCTTAAAAGCGTATTGCGACAACATTATTGTTTTGTACCCGCATGAAGTTGCCTGGTACCAATCAATTGGCATGCAAACTACGTGGCTTGGTTATCCGTACATTAACGAATTTGAACCGTATTTGCGTGAACCACGCGAAAAAAGACCGACCATTGCCCTGCTTCCCGGCTCTAGGCTTGGCGAACTAAAAACCATGATGCCTATTTTTGTAAAATTTATACAAGAGTTTTCACAACAGTTCCCGCAAACACATTATCTGTTTCCTATTGCATCATCGTTCCAACCAAGCGCAGTGCAAAAGTATTTGGATAAAGCAGGGATCCCCACCAGCATTATTTCGATTGTTCAAAATGAAGAAGCAAAAAAAGATGCGTTAAGTACTTGCTGCCTGGCAATAAGCAAACCGGGAACCATTACCCTTGAACTAGCATTACTGGGCGTACCAACCATAGTTACGTATAAAGTTTCATGGCTTTCTCATAAAATTCTCAAAACCTTCGTTAATCCAACCTACATAAGCTTGCCAAACCTACTCACCGGCAAGGACGTGTGCATTGAGCTACTGCAAGATGAATGCAACGCAACAGCACTTGGTAAACAGGCTGCTTTGTTGTATACTAGCTTTCTTGATAACAGCTCGCTGTACCAGCGCAAGCTTTATGAACTTGATGAATTTAGAAAACTTTTTGTGAGCCAAGCAAACCATGTCGCACCAGCAATCAGCCAAGAAAAAGCACCTGTTCCCCAAGCAGTTTTTTGAAAAAGACGCCTGGGCAAACGGCTTGCGCGTGTGCGGCATTGATGAAGCAGGTCGCGGCCCACTAGCAGGGGCGGTAGTTGTAGCAGCAGTTGTTTTGCCGCCCAACACTACCTACAAATTACTCAAAGATTCTAAAATTATGACCGAAGAAGAGCGCGAACAGGCCTATGCCTGGATTGTAAAAAACTGTCTTTTCTCAATTGCGCAGGCCGACCATCACGCTATCGATGCAATCAATATTTATCAGGCAACGCTGCGCGCTATGCGTAAAGCATATGTGCAACTGATCAACATGATGGGCAGCCAATTTGAAACACTGCGCTACGTGGTAGTAGACGCCATGCCGGTTTTTATGAATGAGCCGTACAAGCATGCCAATTTAGATTTTCATAATTTTACGTTTGGCGAAAGTTACTCACGCTCTATTGCTGCTGCCTCAATTGTAGCAAAAGTTACGCGCGACCGGCTGATGGCAACAACGCAAAAACTTTTCCCTGCCTATGCCTTTGATCAACACAAGGGCTATGCAACCGCAGAACACATTGTCAGCATAAAAGAGCACGGGCCCAGCATTGTGCACCGCACCAGTTATTTGTCTAACATTATCAAAAGCAAGCAGGACCATGAGCACCAAAGCCCCCTCTTCTAAAACAATTCCTGCTATGCAGGCAAGCACCTACAACCATTTTGCAGAAGTAATTCAAAGCAGCCTGGAAACATTTACCGCTCAATGTTGGTCATGGAATTTTTTTCCTAACTTTGGCTCACTAGTACAAGTTGAAAGCAACGAGCACATTATTTTGGGCTGCGTGGTACAAATTCAAACCGGCTCCATGGACCCAATGCGCTACCCCTTTCCCTACCAAAAAACTGAAGAAGAGCTTTTGGCCGAACAGCCACAAATTTTTGAATTTTTAAAAACAACCTTTGATGTACAAATTCTTGGCTACGCAGACAAAGAAAATCTTGAAAAGGTTTTATATGCGCTCCCGCCAAAGCCAAGCAAAATTCACGCATTTGTTAAAGAATGCGCACCGGAACTTTCCGCTCAGTTCCTGAGTAATCCGATCTTTTTACCAATGTTGTTTTCTTTTCAGCACAAAATATCTAACCTGGATGAGTTGTTGTTGGCAATATTGCACAACTTAACGACACAAAAGAAACTCACACAGAAGGTATTTCATGATTTTTGCCAAACATTTTCTCTGTTGTCGGGCAATGATTATAGAAGGTTGAAGCTTTTTTTAAAGCGCGTAGAACACATCATTAACAACTAACAGCTTTTGCCACTATCCCATTTTCATAAGGAGTTTCATCATGAACCATTCAACTATTACCCCCTTCAGCTTTGCACTCATTCTCGCTTTTAGCTGTATATCGTCAGCACAAGCGTGGCGCGTTGCAGGCATTGAAAACGAAATGGCAACAGAAATAACAATAGAGCTGGTGCTCAACGAACAATCAATATTCACACAAACAATCCCAGCACAGTCATCACTCAATGCAGGGACATTTGTTGCGCCAAGTTCATTACCAACCGTAGCAATATCCCACGACACAATACCTTCTAGCGAACCGGCCCCTCTCTCACCCTACCATAGCACATCTTCAAGCACCGAATCATTTGAAGATTACTACCCAGTAGCAACATTGAGCTGGCCTTTTTATTTCCCAAGCTTTCCCACAGAACAAGAACTCACCTTTCCAGAACTCCCCACAAGCTATCTTTTAATAACTACGCCACTTGGAAAAATTTATTGCGTTGAAGGATATCAAAAAAAGACTTGCCCAATGCCAGCTTCTTGGCAGTACATTATTTCAAGCAATCCAAGAAAGCCAGCAAGTATCAAAGTCTTGCATTACTCAAAAGGACTTTCAGGCGGAGGCGGCACCCCAGACAGGCCCTGCATCATTTCCATTGGAAAAAACGGACTTTTAAGCGTTAAATCCTATGATTAATATTTTCATATAGAAAATTTAAATAATCTTTGCCTGTAAGTATTGATAAAAAATACGCAAGCGCTATATTTCTCTTATAACAGCCCACAAGGGCCCGTAATAACAAGTATTGTCCAGAAAGACTACAAAAATGAACCGCGTACCAGAAACACTTAACACACCCAGTATTTCTTACCAGTTTTCTTACGATAACGTTTACGACGAAATCTATGAAACATCGTATGGTACGCATTTTGTCTTTTGCGATGATGAAGAAGAATCAGTAAATGCTCAAGAAGGCAACCACATACCGTTGCCTTCTCTCAATTCTACTTTCCACGCTTAAAGCCGCCAATTGGCAGCGATCCCAAGAAATACTTTAAATCGTCATCACCAAAGCGCAAGCCACCACCAAAGAATGGGTTTGCGTTGTCACGACTAATAAAGTCATCCAAACCGAATGTTGTATACAGATTATTTAAGAAGAAGACACGGTTAAGCCATTTAACATGAGGGCGACCAACCTCTACACGATTTCTGCCTCTAAAATCAAATGCTTCAAACGTAGTGATCCAATGGAATTTGTCGGTATACAGCGGCACATTAAAGTCCACGCCGGCACCAAAGGTATTTTCAAATAGCCCCACACGCAACGCAAGCTTGTTAAAGCGCTTACCAAATTGTAAGCCAAACAACACATCGTCTTTTTTCTGTACCGTGCGTTCAACTTGGTCAGCCCACTCAATTTTTCGCTCGGTTGGAACAGGCAGCTCGCTGGCGCGCAAGATAGTACCTTTATCATCGCGACGGGTAATAAACTCAACCTCACGAGAGACACTCCCACGCTCATCGCCCACCAATTGAACAAGATAGAAATAATCAGAACTTGGTCTCAGCTTAAGTTCCAAATATCCCTTTGAAGTGCTATGACGCAACATTGTTTCTGAATGCATGTCAATATTGAGCATAAGCGACTGTGTTTTACCGACATAATTTTTGAAGCCACGAATGGTCTTTTTAAGATCACCATACGTTTCATCTTCATTAATCAACTTACCAATAACACCTTTGCCGGTATTAATTTTGTCGACAACTTCACCAGCACCTCTAAAAGTATCTCGGGCTTGTACTGCCGTGTCTTCCAGGTGGCTAAACGCAGAACCTGCTTTTTCTCCAGATTCTTTAAAGGTTCCTGCAACTTCATGAACATCATTGGTAATGGCAGGAATACTGGTCTTTAAATGCACTACTGTTTCTCTAAAATCTGAAACAATCATATTCAAACTGTTTTCATTGCTTTTTAAAGTCCGCTGCAAAACTTCTGAAAAATCTGCCATACGGTCGGAGGCTTTAGCAACCGATTCGAGCGTGTTACGCAAGTTATCTTCGCCTTTTCGCGAGGCAAAAACGGTTTTAAACGACGACGTTATATCTTGAATGCCGGTTGCAATATCGCGAAATTGCTCAAGAAGTTCGCCCACCGTTGCTGGCGTTTTGCCCGGCATAGAGAGCGTACTGCCCGGCAACAAAACCCCGGTTGTGGGGTCACCCGGATCTATTTCAACATTTTTGGTGCCAATCAAACCATCTTGGTTAATCATGGCATACGAATTTTTTGCTAGTTTATTTTTCTTGTGAATGCGCAGCACAAACTCAGCCTTGCCACCAGAAAGCAAATTAACTTGGTCTATCCAACCAACTTCAACACCAGCAATTCTGACAACAGCTTTTGATACAACACCACCAGCATCATCAAAATATGCTTTGTACTCATTATATTTATCTTTGTTAAAGCGAAATGCTCTGATGTTAATGCTTAAATATAAAAAGATACCAATGGCTGCTAAAATGAATAATCCGACGCGTGTTTCGGTTTTCACGAGGGTACCCTACGTTATAATGAGTATTTTTTTAGAGCCAGTATGATCTGACAATTCTGAAAGATTTTTGAGGCTGAGCAGGAGCTTTTTTGTCGGGCTCTGGCTGCTGCTTGGTATCAGCGTGTTTTTCATCGTTTGAATTTTTCTGCTCTACTTTTTTTTCCTCTTCTTGCACAATTGCCAGCAACTGTTGCTCAACATTGCCAACTTTTCCATAACATAACACAGAATATACTTTTGGCCCAAATTGTTTAGAAAAAATATCTTTTACTTCAGAAAGAAACTTGGGCTTTTCTCCGTAAATGGGCTCCAAATGCTGCCAATTACTATCAACATTTTGTCCCCAACTTTCTGAAAATTCATTCACCACCTTCTTAAATTTTTCTGCCATTGTTTGAGCATCGTCTGCCATTGGCCTGCGAATTCCCAAAATTGCACACAACGCATCTGAAAGAAAGAGCAGTTCAACTTCTGCTGCCGGTGTCCATAGCGTAAAAATATCTTGGAGCGCAAGGTCAAGATTTGGTGTATTTTTCTCTCCTTTTGCACGTGCAAGGCGAGGCGGCATATAAAAAGCATTGAGCTGACCAAAGTCTTCAATCTGACCCAATTCAGAAATATCATCCAACTTGCGACGTCGCTTTTTCAAAAAATCGTCCAAGCGCTGTAAAATCTCTCCAGCTGCCAACTTGCCTTTAATCTCCAAACCTTTTAATAATGTTTGATAGACCGGTTTAAACTCTTGCTTTTCAAAATCATACGCTTCGTTAATATTTATTTTGCCATGCTCACAGCAAATACAAATCTTAACTTGACCGGCCATGCCATCATGTTCTTCCGTCAAATTGATCGTCTGCCAACGGTTTAAATACGGCAACACGCGCATCAAAAATTTTTGTTTAGGCGTTTGTGCTTTCTTTTTCTCTTTTGTTTCTTTTTTGTCAGCTTCAGGCTCATCAAAAGCCCGATCGCCCTGAGCCTGTCGAAGGGCTTGTGCTTCTTCTTTTTCATCGCCAATCGTCAACTTGGCCAACGCAATATTGAGCGCACCAAGTACCAACATTTCAGCACGCTCGCGGTCTACCATGGTGCGGCTAAAATGAGCACCAACATACACACCCCGCACCAGCTGCTGCGTAAGCACCAGCATGATCGAAATAATAATCAGCGAAAAAATTAATATGAAACCGGGCTGCTTTTTCATTGATCTACTCCGTGCACGGTACCACCATCAACATGAACCGGTTCTTTTTGGTCGGCATGCTCCTGCTTACCATCTTTTTCATGCTCTGGTTTTTCTTGCGGCGTTGGGTAGGTAAGAACTGGAAACAAAATTTCAAACGTATCTTCACCGCGCATGGTCCGGTTCCAAAAAGAGATACTAATTTCTACCCAGCGCGGTACCACGCCCTTGGTAAATGGCTCTTCGCCCCACTTGGTAAGGCGCGCCTCTTCCTCTTCTTCTTGTTGCTTTGATGCCGGGCCTTTTGGCTGTTTTGGCTTTCTAAACGTGACGTACGTCACGCTCATGTGCTTAATATTGTCGGCCACCACATGCGTTTGAATTGGCTGCTTTTGTTGTTTTTCATAATCAAAGTCACTAATGCGCATCTTAAAATTTTCGATATCGCGCGTCTCTTTGCGCATCAGCAGATATTTGTCATGCCCCTCTTTACTGTTTTCTTTGTCTTTGACCAGCTCGTACATCACACGTACAAAGCGGACCTTGTGCTCGCCATAAACCTGCAAAGCACCAGTGGTAAGAAACGTTAGATTTTTAAATAAATAGCGACGCTTACCCTGAATTTGGATAAATTGATCTTCATCAACCGTACCAAAGAAATACTCTTTTAATTTTTCTAATTTTTTTTCATGAGCCTTTTTCTTGTCTTCAGCGCTCATGGTTTTTTCTTTTTCCTGCTCTTCGCGTTTTTTTTGCTTCTGCTTTTCGTGATCCTTATCTTTTTCAGGAAAAATTTCTTCCTGCGGTTGTGCTACAAACGCAGCCATAATATCGCGCTCAAGCTGGTTAAAAAGCAGACACACCGTGCGGTTAACACCCATCATCACACGACTGCGCTCAAGGTAGTCCATCAAACTTTGATAGCCCTTCATGAGACCCAAAATTACAAAACTTGAAAGTGAAAGAGCAATAAGCAGCTCCATGAGCGCAAATGCGCGACGCTTTGGCATCATGATTTTGCACCCTTCTTCTTTTGCTTTTCTTTTTCTTCTTCAGTTTTAGGCGTAAAACTTACCATGTCTAGCTGGCCACTCATAAATTCACTTTTCCATAAACATTCAGTTTTGAGTAAGTTCAGGTCGTGTGCAAATTTACGCAGTGCCGACTTTTTGCCAAGTTCGCTGACTTCAGTTGTAAACGTTGCCACCGGCTGCTCAACTTTAATTACTAGCCTTTTACCGGCAGGTAGCGGCTTTACATGTGCGCGATAGATATGCTGCTTGGTAAGAAAAACTTTTTCGATTTGTTCACGGTCTTTGATAATGCGATAGAGCGATCTGATCTGCAAGCTTGAAAGCGTGTACATGACGGTTGCCAAAATGCCCAGCGCCAACACCACTTCAATCAACGTAAAACCTTGTGAACGACGCATGTTACTTCTCCGGCTTTACGTGGCCGTCTAGCAGCGTAAACGTACCCAAAAACGGATTCATCTTCAAACTCACTTGCGAAACTTTTTTATCTTCCTGACGCGAAAGGTGCAGCAAAACATCTTGTACCAAACCGTCTGAAATAATATAACAAAAGGCTTCTCGACTTTGAGCAAAAAGCTCGCGCTTGCCTATAAAAACAGCATTCACTGCAATTTCTTGCGCCAAGTCATAACGCGTTTCAAAAAAGTCTGATGCAACTTGATGATAAATTTTTTTCTGAGGGTTTTCTGGATCGGTACGCTCATCTTCAACCACCACAAACGTTGGCGTCTCTTTGCCTGCTTTTATGCGCAGGCGGTGCACGCGCTGCGTACAAATGGCTTCTTGACGAGCAAAAGAGACGAGATTATTCATCTCGTCCACAATATTTGGCCACTCAGTTGAGGGGCTGCGCCGCATCAGACGCGGGATTGTCATGGTTGCTATTATGCCTATCAGCACAATAACAACCAACATTTCAATCAGCGTAAATGCGTAAGGTTTTTTCATGATCAATTAAGATCCTGATGCAATCCATTTATTTTGAGGAGTATCTTGACCTTCATCACTGCCGTACGAAAAGACTTCATACGTTTTATATTTGCTCGTAAAAACTTGTGGCGGTCTGTTATAAACATAATCGTTGCTCCACGGGTCTTTAGGTACTTCAGTTTGACCTTCAAGATATGGGCCATTCCACTTTGGATTATTGTTTATATTTTGAACCAACGCTTGCAGGCCTTCGCGCTGACTTGGCAAAGCGCCCATGTCCATACGATAGTCAGCTAATGCTGCTTTAAATGAAGTAACCATTGATTTTGCAGCACTCGTTTGGCCACCAGTCATTAACTTCATAACGTTTGGACCAACCAATGTTGCCAACAAACCAATAATGAACACCACAACCAAAATTTCGATCATCGAAAATGCACTACTTTTTTTTGCAAAATTCATACATACCTCGTTATTAAAATAATCATACATTTGCTACAAATTAGTAATATCACCCATCTTGAGCACTGGCAAGAAGATGGACATGATAATAAACCCAACAATAAGCCCCATCACCACGGTCATGATAGGACCAATCTTTGCCGTCAGGCCGTCAGTCAACTCTTTCAGCTCAACGTCGTAGTCGTGCCCAACGGTCAGCAGCATAGCACCAAGCTTGCCCGACTCTTCCCCCGTGCTAATCATATAGCTTGCAATACTGGGAAAAATGCCCGTCTGCTTAAGATACTTTGCTATCTTACCTTCTTTTATAATTTTATCACGCGCATCGCGCAATTTCTGTACCAGTACTCGATTTTCGACAATATTACACACAATGTCAAGCGCCTCGGCCAGGTTAACGCCGCTGTTAATCAGCATGCCCAGCGTTTTGCTAAATTGCACAATAGCTTTGGTACGCGAAAAATAAGCAGTCACGGGAAACTTTAATAAGATCTCATCAAACTTGTAGGCACCACTTTTGGTAGATTTCCAATACGTAAAGAGCACCACAATCAACAGCAAGCCACCTGCAATTTCAAGAAAGTGGTGCACCAAAAGATTCGACAGTGCCACCAAAATTTTGGTTGGAACAGGCAAGTCAGTCTTCATGCGCTTAAACATATCTTGCAACCGCGGTACCAACACCGTCAATAGCCCCACTACCACTAAGCCAGCAAATGACAACATCATAATTGGTTGCGACATTGCTTTCTTTACTTTTTTGCGCGTCTCTTCAGCACGTTCTAAATAATCGGTCAAGCTTTCTAAAATTGAATCTAAGTTACCGCTCGCTTCACCAGCGCGCACCAGCTGCACATAAACATTGGAAAAAACTTTGGGATATTTAGAAAGCTCTTTTGCAAACGGCTCACCAGATTTAACACCGTCGCGCACGCGAATAAGCAAGCGGTTAAAGCGCCCTTCAAATTGTTCAATCAACAACTCAAGTGCTTGCAACAGCGGGATACCCGCACGCAACAACACCGCCAGCTGCTTGGTAAACAACACAACAACTTTTACTTCAATAGGCCTTTCAAAAAGCATTTTGAGCGAAAAGCCACCGGCAGCAGCTGAGCCAGCCGTTATCTCTTTAATATTGACCGGCATGAGCCCCTGGCCTTGCAAAATTTCTTTGGCTGCGTGCAGAGACACTGCGTCGATGGTACCCGTCACACGGCCGCCCCGCCGATTAAAAGAATCATACTTATAAAGAGGCATTGCTCACGTGCTCCTCAACTCGTTTGAAATTCATATGGTAATTTCTTGCAAAGGTAGATAGTTCTCTGGTATGTTTTCGTAATTAATACACTATTTTAGCGTATTGTTACCAACCGCCAACCCCACTTTAGCAGAAAGGATTCCTGAATGAAAAGAAAAAAACTCTTTTTTCTTTCTCTTCTTTTCACAGCTCTTTTCTTACCGCTGCACTCACCGCTGCTGACTGCTCGCAAGACTTCTGTAAAAAAAGTAAAGTCACTACCCAAACAGCTCGACTTTGACGATGTTTTAGGAAAAGATATAACACCCTTGCAGTTTAGCACCAACAGTATTCGCAACTACTTTCGCAGCCTCAATTGCTCGCAACTGGCGTTGCGCAGCAGAACCAAAAAAGCAAAAGAGCATGACTTTAATTTATCGATGAATAAATTTATTAAAGAGATGTACAATGCCAGAAGTTATGCTCAAACACTCTCACAAGACGGAACTAACATTGTTGAATTTTTAACACTTGCGCACGAGCTCAACCTGGGGGCACATGAAGTTTATGTTGGCATGCGCTTGTTTAACCAAAAATTAAAAGCGTGGGACTGCGAACTGGTAGACAATACCGTTGTCTTACAAATTTTGCCTGCCTTTGCCGAAGCGCTGCCACACTATTTAAATAAAAAAGCAGTAAAAAATAGTAAAAAAAATGACCTGCGCTTTATCCGCCGCCACACCGAAAACTTGCTCATCTCACGCTTTACCGAAAAGTTTAGGTCGTTCAAAAAAGACCCCGACGTCTTTTTGTCTGATCTTTCGTACGATATTGCGGCAAGCATTAAAAAACAACTGCGCATTCACGAGCAAAAATCAGCCCAAGAAGAAGAAGAACAAGAAGTACGCACGCGCCTGCGCCAACAAACGGTTCGCTTTTTAGAAACCATGCTTACCAAACAAATTTGGAACTTTAGATCGCCAGAAGGTGTATGGGATTCTTTCTTAACCGTTGCCAATGATTTGCAACTGCTTGGCACCAACGGCGTTATTGACCACATGGACGATCTTGATGGCCTGCTATGGGACCACACCAACCGCTTTTGCTACTACCTTGACCTGACCGGTGGCGCTCAGCCAATGGATTTTTTTGACGAAATTGAACAAGATCTTGCTAATGGTGTTATTTACTTTTTAGAAGCTGATGAACAAGATGACGGTATAAAAACTAAAAAAGAAACATTGCTTGATGCACTGGCTCAAGCAAAAATGAAAGCTGTCGCTTTTGAACGCGGCATTATTTGTTAACTTTCTAACGTTTTTAAGGAGTTTTTTTAATGAAGAATTTTTCAAAAAATTTACAATACGCAGCCCTTTCTTTGCTTGTTGCAGTTACCATTGGCAGCCAAGCACACACAGCAACAGCTAGCAAAGCAGACACCACCAAAGCAAAAGATGCGTTTAATGCCGTCATTACACAAGTAGCATCGTCTCTCAATACTATCGGTTACAATGGTACTTCAATCGCTTCAGTACTTGCCAACCTGACTGATTTTATTGCTCGAGGACCAAAAGGTATACAAAAAACCAATACGGCAGCTGTTACACAGGCACAACAACTCGCAAGAAGCTTGAGAGAAGAACTTTTTTTTCATGATCGCACACTTGCTCATACAACCAATAAAAATATGCAAAAGATTATTGCAGGCACTGCATCAAACGGCTCACTGAGCATTATTGCCAGCGAATTTGACCAAGCAGTTAGTAGCATAAAATCTGCATAAAATTTTTATCGTTTTTAAAAAAGAGGCTGCTTTTAGACCGTTTCTAAAAGCAGCCTCTTTTTGCTTTATTCAGCCCATTTCTTCGACAAAACCCTCATTTTTTTGAGGCAAAAGCACGTTTAAATGTTTTCTATTTGAATTTATTGACTTTGCAAAGCCAAGCTCCCTATAATAAGTAATAAGAAGTAAAAATTACTTATTTGCGACAAAAAGTCCAAAACAGGAGACTTAAAATGAATCTTTCAAAAAACTTACTCTTTGCAGCCGTTGCCCTGCTTATTACAGCAACAGTTGGAAGCCAGGTACATGCTGCAGCGACAAGCACCAACATTACTACTGCAAAAAATGCTTTTAATAGCATAATCTTACGAACAAATAGCAGCTTAAAAAACGTTGGTTATACCGGCACCACTACCGCGCAAGCTTTGGGTAATTTAACCGCTTTCATTCAGAATGGCCTCAATATAGACATACCAAACGCAAACCAAACAAAAATTGCTCAAGCTCAAACAGCAGCAAAAAATCTTAAGACACAAATTACACTTGATAAAAGTTATCTTGACAGTAACACCGCGATTAACATTCAAAAGGTAATAAACGATGCCGCAGCAACCGGTGCCTTGGGTAAACTTTCAATAGGTTTTGCCAATGCAGTGAGGGCTATAACTATGGTTCAAGTAGCGATACAACAATAACCCTGGAGATTTATAATGATTTTTTCAAAACACTTACACCGTACCACCCTTTTCATACTCATTACAGCAGCTATTAGTAGTCAATTAGGCGCTCTAGACGTTATCCCTCGAGCTTCAATTACAACAGCCTCGGCACAAAATGCAGTCAACAAAATTGTTGACGAAGTCGGAGTGGCTCTTGATAAATGCCGTAGTGGGTATCCAATGGTCAAAACAGCAACACAACGTGATGCAACCATGTTCTTTCTTGGGTACTTTATTAACAATGGCCCAGGCTTGCCAAAAGGCACACAACAACCAGAAAGTAAAAAAATTACTAGAGCAAAAAATATAGCAGGCCAGATCAAAACATTAATTGAGTCCTATAATACAAGCCTGCAAAGCTCATCAGTCACAGCGAATCAAACACGTACAATAGAACAATCTGCAACCAACGGCCAGCTACGCAGCCTTACCAACAAGTTTAACAACTTAATCGCGGAGATGGCTCCATCACAAGGTTGGTAAAAAAGTTAGTACTAATAAAAAAGGCACCGTAAAATTGCGGTGCCTTTTTTTATTAGTAGTTTTTTTATTCTTGAAAGCGCTGCTGCACAACCGACCGCACACCCTGCGCATCAACGACTAATTCAAAATAACTCTGCTGCGCGTAGCGCATAACCAGCTCTCGGTCATGACAAATAATTAAGACTGTCAAGCCTGAGCTTGCAACAAGATCGTGTAAAAACAACATCACCATCTCTGCATTCTGTTCATCAAGCGCAGCCGTTGGTTCGTCGAGCAATAAAATGTTAGTCGATTTTTGCAACGCCATCAATATTGCCAAAATTTGCCGCTGCCCACCAGAGAGTAAATGTACCGGTTTTTTTATATCAATACCAAAACGCTGCACAAATGCTGGCACTGGTTTGTGAGCCGGTAGGCCCGCCAAACCGGGCTGTTCTGGCAAGTTGGCCAAGCGTAGGTTTTGTTCAAATGAAAGTTGATCAGCCAACATGACATCAAATTTTTGCTGAACCATGTTGATAGTGTTTAATGCGTTGTACTGCTCTTTGCTCGTCTCCAGCGTTTGCACGTTGCCATCAACAACTATCTGCCCCTGCACCACTTCCTGCTTTTCAAGCTTACCACGCAACAATCTAAACAGCGTAGATTTACCCGCGCCGTTAAAACCTCTGATAAAATGAATACGCCCTTTTTCAAAACTGACCGTTAAATCTTTAAAAAAGTATGGCGCTTGTGGCGCAAATTTAAAGTTGAGATGTTGAATTTCAAGTGCATGCGTCATAATTAAATCCCCAAATCATTAACGTTTCTACTCGTACGGCTTGAGCGAAAACGGTTGATGACCATCAACAAAACCAGCAGCGATTGCATCATGGTAAAATATTTTAAATTGAAGCCAATTTTGAGCAGCACCTGCTGCAGCGCACAGTAAACAACCAAGCCAATCAGCGGCACATTAACCGAAAATGAGCGCACAAAAAAGCACAACGATTTACCCAAAATAAGCGCCGTGATGCAAAACAGCGCCATACCAAAACCGGCGCTGGTGTCTACAAAGCCACTCGATTGCGCAACCAAATAGCCCGAAACTCCTGCAAGGCCGTTGGCAAGTGCCACGCCAGTTAGCACCACAAAGTTAGTGGATATACCATAGTTTTCAAAAAATTTTGGATTGTACCCAAAGACAGCACAGGCATAGCCAAGCTGCGTGCGCAGCAACAAAAACAAACCAGCCAACAATACTAAACCAACCATCAACAACATTATCAACTCTGGGTTTTTTACAAAGTACTCAGAAATAATCAGCGGATTGCGCAGGCCACTCAGCGAACGGTGCGCATTGCCCAAAACAAATTGGTTAACACCATGAAAAATACCAATCGTTAAAATACTTGAAAGCAAGTGTGGCACACGGCCGTACTGCGTGAGCAGCGCTGTCACCAGCCCCACCAACATGCCACCAGCAAAGCTTAACACAAAAATTATGGGCACGTACAAAAACATAGGCACGCCTTGACCAATAACCATAAAATTTGCTGCCAAAATTGAGCCAAAAACATACGCACTTTCTATGCTGATGTTGGGCACTTTTAACAACGAGAAAGCAATGTACCCGCCAAGAATGAGTGGCAGGTACATGCATAATTGTTCAAGAATAATGAGCGATACGTTAAGCATTACTTTCCTAATTTTTTAAGAGCTACTTTTTTGCCGTTCAAATCCTTCGACCCTTCGAGACAGAACTCTACGAGTTCTTCCTCAGGGCAGGCGGGAAGGGCCTTTAGCTCTGAGCTTGCCGAAGAATCAGGACGAACGGCTGAATAACTTGCCCTACGAAGCCCCGCTCGCCCTGAGCTTGTCGAAGGGTAAGGGCGCAGTAGGCACTATTCAAATCACCACACCCGAATTCATCAAGAACACTGTCTCGCGACTCAGCGGCAAGCCCTGCGCAGCAGCAGCTTGTGTGTTCAACTTAATTTTATTATTAGCCAGCGGTGTTGACGGAATGTTAGTTGGGTTCTTACCTTCATTCAAAATTAAGAGCGCTTTTTTAGCACCTTCAACACCAAAGTCATACTCTTCCACACCAAAACCAAGTGCCGCACCTTTTGCCGGAGAATCTAAATCAGTTGTGTAGAGCGTAACGCCATGTTGGTTGCACAGCTTAATTAAGCCTTCCAAGCCAGAAACAACCGTGTTATCTTTGAGTACCATAACTGCATCAACCGTGCTCATTGCGGAAGAAACTTTGCCATAAATTTCACTGGCAGCATAAACTTCCATACCCATAACTTCAATGCCGTGCACACCAGCCAAACGAACAATCTCTTCTTTATCTTTGCCAAAGCCACTGTTTGGATCGTACACCAGCAACATGCGCTTGGTTGAAGGCTTAAGCGCGTGCAAGAGCGCGAGCTGCAATTCATAATTTGTTACTTCAATAACACCGGTCACATTATTGTTGGAGGCTTGTTCCGCATCAATTATTCCACTACCAACAGGGTCGGAAACCGCACCAAAAACAATCGGTACCAACTGTTGTTTTTTAATACTTATTTCTTTAAGCATTTGGGCCGGTTGTCGAGCAATGGCAAATGCTAAGTCGTAGTTGCCTGCCAAAATTTCTTCAACTTGTGAGCGCATGAGCGAGCGGTTGCCGTTGGCATTGTACGTGGTGCATTCATAATTTGCCGTTGTATCTTGTTGCAAAGTTTTGCGGAAACCCTGTTCAATTTGTTCCAAACTTGGGTGCGTTACCGGCGTTAAAATGGCAACGCGATGCGTACGGGTTGCCGTTGCGTGCACAACCTTAGATTCTGGTGCGTAAAGCAGATATGCTAGGTAGCCAGTTAAACAAGCGTGGAGGCCAAAGATAGCAAGATAGAGTATTTTTTTCATAGTTTAATCTTTCTGATTTTTGCCCTTCGAGACACCCCGCTTCGCTAAAAGCTTCGCAAGGTTCCTCAGGGAGGGCGGAGAATGTGAATGTTTTTTATACTTGTTCGTTACTCATAAAGTTATTACAGATTTTCAAATTAGTTTTTTCTTTTTTTGCTGCAATGATGTTCGCACTGCTGTATCAAACAATGTTACAACAATTTACTTCACGACGCTACTTTCCCCGTTCTCCCTGAGGAGCCTGACGAAGCTTTTAGCGAAGACAGGCGTCTCGAAGGGTCGGGCGCAGAAACAAAATAATTTGATTGAAATGATATGATTAGCGCCACCAGCGCCAAGAAAGAACAGAAAAAGAAAGACATGCAAAAGATGAGACCACAAGCGGTCTGGAGTTAAAAGCGTTATGGCTGAGTACTGCGTAATGAGCCATGGCATATCCTTTCATCTTAAAAAACAAACGTCTCAACTTTTTTGAGTGTAGCACGCTGCAGCAAAAAAAGAAAACCACCCATAAAAACTATGTTTTTTTCTCAAAAATACGACGAAACGTTTGCCAACGGGCAGCACCTGGTGCAACAACATGACCACAGCGGTAGAACAAAATTCTCCAAAGGACTTTTGCAGAATCTTCGTATACGCACAGGAGAAATGGCTCGGGATCTTTCTTAAATTTAGAACACTGGTGCTCTGTCAACCGATACTCGTACATCAGATGCTCATCATCAATGCCAATCGGTTTGTGTATGACTTGCACAAAGTCAGAAAGCACCATCACCGCGACCCCTTTTCTAGGAACATAGTTACTATCATCTCGCCAGTGACTACAAAAAATAAGACCCGTAGACTTCATCCGCACATTGAAAGCTTGATCCCATACTCGTTCAAATGTGCCACGAAGGCCCAATCGACTTTGTACCTCAGGTAAGGGAATTGGAAAGCTCAAATCTAAGGCAGAAGAAGCAGAATATGCACCGTGAATACTCGTCAGAGCAGTCACAAAAAGCATCGTGGCAACAAAGAGAAATTTCATGTATACATCCTTGCTAATATTTTTACTGAATTAAACCGTAATACATGGTGGAACGGGAGTCTACAAAAAAAATATCTCTTTGAAAAGCATTATATAAAGGCAGTCATTTACAAATTTGCTAACTCACCGGCCAATGTTGCAAGTTTTGCTTTGAGAGCTTTAAGCGACTTTTTGAGTTGTTTAAGAGGTGCTTTTGTGCCACTCTTGGGCTTGCCCGTACCACCAGAACCAGTGCCACCAGACGGCGGCACCAAACCAACTTTCTTTGATTCCGGATACACATGACCAGGAAATTTTGTTGCCAAAAATGCAAGCTTGGCTGCCTTATCTTTAGCTTCTGATTCATTGACATAAAACCACACAGAATTGCCCGCACTGTCAACAGCATTCAACGCATCGTTATTTTTGAGATGATTAAAAATTTCTGTAAAGTGTTTTTTAAAGGGTTCCTCCTTGGACATGAAGGCAACATAGTGCAAAAGTTTAGGATTGTTCCCACCAAACTTCTTATTAAAATCTTTTTGGCCCTGCGTAGGTTCAGCCCTACCTCTGCGCCCCATCTTTCCTAACGGACTAAACAACTCTGTTCCATCAAATCCATCAAATTTATAAACGTGGCCCACACCACTCAAATATGATTCGAAGCTAGCGCCTTGATAAATTATATTGGCAATGTTTTCCATACGTTCGGCTTCAGTTGCACCGCCAACCACACCACCCCCCGTACTTGGCGGAGTTGCAGGACCCGTTGCAGGACTCTTGGGCACAGGCAATCTCAAAACCTTTGCCAACACACCCGGCAATGGATCGGCAACCGCCCACCCTTTTGCCGTCTTGTCAAGCAGGGCATCTGTGAGCGTTTGTTGTACGCTCATTCCCACTTTGTTTGTTTTGTTTTGGGCATGAGGCCAGATTTCAAGAATACTTTGTATCGCATCAATTTTGGTAAGCGTCTCCTGACCGATCTTGCTTACAAGAGCGTCAAGCGCGTTATTCTTCAAGGGTTTAAGTTGAGCAAGCAACAAATGAAGCGGCGTGTTGCCATTGGCATCTTGCGCGTTCACATCCACACCGCTGTTAATGAGCTGCTTGCACAAATCAACATAAAGCGCTTGTGCGGCATCATGCAGCGGCGTTGTACTGCTCGCTGCCGCGTGTGTGGAACGTACCAATAACATGTTAAGCAAAAATAAGAAGACCACACACGCATTGTTCATATCACTATCTCCACAATTTAGAAACCAACAAATTTTTACGGTGCAGCCAGCAAGCACCAGCCGCACCATTTTTTTAAATTATTACAGTCCTGCCAACTTGCCCGCTAATGTTGCCAATTTTGCTTTGAGAGCTTTGAGCGATTGCTTGAGTTGTTTGAGTGGTGTTTTTGCGCCAGCACCGCCGCCACCGCCCGTACCGCCGCCGCCTGCAGATACTCCCACGCCCGGCGCAAGAGCATGCAATTTATCTTTTAGCGCCTGAAACGCACCTGAACCATCTGCATCTGCTCCACCTTTCATATGATGTTTAAAATGTGCAGCAAATGAACCTTTGCTTAATAAAGCTTCTTGATCATCACCAGCTTTGTTTTTAATTTTTTTGGCACCTTGTGCAATTAAATAATCAACAATATCAACTTGTTGTACAGCATCCCCAGCACTTCCCGGATTGCGTAAAAAAACACAATGCAATGGCGTGTTACCAACATTATTGACCGCGTTCACATCAGCGCCCTTACTAACTAGTTCTATGCATACCTGAGATTTTCCAGCTCTCGCGGCAACGTGCAATGCCGTATTACCATCGCTATCTACAGCATCAACCTTGGCACCAGCAGTTAGTAATGTTTTACATCCGAAAGCCCATCCGGCCTCAGCTGCAATATGCAACGGATTTCCTTTTTCAATATCAATGCCTGGCACTTTAAGAACAAACTCTAAACGATCTTGCCTAGTAGCATCCATAGCAAATTTCATTAAAAGCGTCTGGCCATTATAATCAACTTCGTTAATCTTTTTTTGTAATTCAAGATCTTTTAATACATTTTCAAAACTAATACCAAGTTGACCATCAAATTTTAAATACCAAAATAAAAGGTATCTCGAGGCCAAAATTGCATAAAACGATGCTGCATTGTACTCAGCAGATTTTGATACTACTAAACCTCCAAGTGCTTGCATAAAATTGCAAGGTCCATCGGGTTTCTCGGCCAAGTCATCATAACCTTTAACTTTAAATTCAACTTCGGCACCTTCTGCTAAGAATTTGTGAATCGTGTAAACAGTATTTTTTTGGACAGCAACCACAATAGGCCTTATGCCTTGGTTGTCTGCTTGATTCACAAAATTTTTAAAATCAACAATATCTACACATTCTTGCCCAGTATCCCCAAAGAATTTTGTCAATACACGAGTTATAGCATCATGCGCAAGATCAAATGCAGCAACATAATGTAAGATATTTCTACCGCCATGACTCTTATAAGTTTTAAAAAAATCTTTAAAAGTAGTACCAAGCCAGTGAATTTTATCACGCTCCCCAGAAGCATATGTTATAATATCGGGCCCCCCCGTATCAGCAGTCTTCAAAACATCAGCATTCACAAGATTGCCAAAAACTATTTTAAAAAGATCCATTGAAGATTTTTGTGCAACATAATGCAAAAGTTTTGGCTTCATATGAGACCAAATATTAAACTCTTCTTTTCTTTTAAATGCTGCTGGCTCATGCCCAGCAACAAACTTTTCATTGGAATCAAAATAAAATTCTTCTTGCCCCGTAAATTTGTAGCCACCAACCAATGCTGCCTGAAGAGCAACGTTATTGTTCTTATAAATTGCATCAGAAATTGCCGGATCCATGATTGGTGCAGCACCGTGCGCCAACCCCGCACTCAACAAACAAACAAACAAACAAACGAACAAACGGCTTCTTCATTAAACTACCCTCTCAAAAAAACACACGCTTTAAAAAAGTACAAAGCATCCGCGCGCACACGCGCGGGCAACAAAATTTACCGACGTCTGTCAACAACTTCAGTGTTATGAAATACCGTCTTCCAAACTCTTTTCACAATCTCAAGCACAACAAAATTCATTGCTACTACCGTCATAATCCAGCGCAAGAAAACAGAATTTGGCGTAACAAAACTCAAAACTGATTGGCCAAATTGGGTATATGGTAACGAGATTGCCGAAACAGCAGCAACACATAAAAAGATAAGCAATAAGTTGGACGGCCTACTTGTTCTAAAAAATATAGCTTTACTGCGCAAGGCAAAAAACAAAAACAGCTCAGAAGCAATGCTGTACAAAAACCAATGCGTTTGCAAAACAGCCGCCGGCTCTTTGTAAAGCTTTGAGAAAAATGAAAAGTCGAACAAGCTACAAACAAAGCCGATTGTCGTAATTGAAATAAATAACGACTTCATGTTGTACCGCTCGGGGCGGGTAATTTCTGAAGCATCAACCGTATCAGTTGCAATAAAAATAAGCGGAAGGTCAGCCAAAATATTTAAGCACAAGAGCTGGATTGGCAGCATAGGCAAGTGCGGTAGCAACAGGGCGGCAATAGAAATGGTAAAGAAATTACTAAACGTTGATGTCAACGTAACGCGCAAATATTTAAGCGTGTTAAAAAACACCTTCCGGCCTTCCACAACACCGTCCAAAATAACGCCAATCCTATTTTCCAACAAAATAATGTCAGCCGCATCCTTGGCCAAATCAGTCGCGTTGGGGACCGCAATACCCACCGCAGCCTGCTTAAGCGCTGGTGCATCGTTCACGCCATCACCCAAAAAACCAACCGTATATTTTTCGCTCAACAAACTTACAATCCGATACTTATCTTCTGGCGATATGCGCGCAAACGCATGATACTTTTCTGCCGCTTCGCGCTGCTCAGGCTCAGACAACGCACTAAACTCACTGCCCAGCATAACATCGTGCGGCGATGTTAACAGACCAACTTTATAACCAACAGCACCCACCACTTCGGGTGCATCTCCAGACAAAATCTTGATATCTATTTTGAGCTTTGCTGCGTACTTAATAGCATCGTGCGCGGTTGCTTTTATGGGGTCGGAAAAAGAAACGAGCCCAACAAAATCTACCTCTTTTTCAACATGCAAAAGATCGTCTGGCTTGGTGGTAAACTGCTTATGCCCAATAGCAATAATGCGCCTGCCCTCGCCACCTTGATTGGCAATCCATGCCAATATTTGCTCATCTTCTTTAAAATTACATAACGCAAAAATATCTTCATACGCACCGCGCACAATCAAATGGTACGCTTCGCTTTCTTTTACCAAGCTGGCGGTACGACGACGCTGTGGGTCAAACGGCACATAATCGAGCCGCTCGATATTTTCAACGTGACTGCTGCCATTTTTTTCAAGATAAGCAACCAGCGCATTGTCAAACGATTGGTGCGATTGCGCAAAGCGTGCACCCGCAAACGTGGCATACCCTATCACCTGCTTTTCATCGTACGGCTTGTAGGCAAAAATATCGGCAACTTCCATAATGCTTTCGGTGATAGTGCCGGTTTTGTCGGTACATAAAATTTCGATACTGCCCAAGTCATCAATTGCTGAAAGCCGTTTTACCACAACCTGCTTTGCTGTCATAATGCGGGCTGCATACGCCAACGAAAAGTTGATCACCACTTGCAGCGCTTCTGGAATTACTGCCACCGCCAAACTGATAGAAAAAATAAGCATGTGCACAAAATCAAACTCATCGCCTTTTACCAAGAAGTTAACGAAAAAGACAATCCCCAACGTCAGCACAACCAAGTACAAAATAAACGTGCTAATTGTTTTAATATCTTGTGAAAAGCGACTTGATGGTGCCGACTTGGTGGTCAAGCGTGCAACACGGCCAAAGGTTGTTTCAGTACCAATAGCAACAACAACTCCTTTTGCCTGACCACTTACTACTGTGGTCCCGGTAAAGGCCATATTTTTTGCTTCAAAAACCTGCTCAATATTTTCAAGCTTATCAACAGACTTTTCAACAGGAACCGATTCTCCGGTCAAACTCGACTCATCAATAGTCACGTGCTCTGCTTCTATCAACCGCATGTCTGCCGTAATCAAGTCGCCCGGCTCAAGAAATACAATGTCACCCGGCACCAGCAATGAACTGTCTACCAGCATCTCTTTGCCATCACGCAGCACCTTCATCTCGTACGTCACATATTTTTTAAGCATCTGCATAGTACGCTGAGCAAAAAATTCTTGATAAAAACCAAGAACTGCCATAATGCCCACAAACAGGAGAATCATCCCGCTATTTAAATATTCACCCAAAAAAAATGATATAACCGCACCAATAAGAAGCAGATAAACAAATGAAGAAGCAAATTGCCGCGCAAGCATATGCCACCATTTGTTGCTACTAGACTGCAAAACATTAAGACCGTACTGTTGACGTCGTTTTTTTATTTCAAGCGCAAACAATCCGGTTTCAAGCGACGTCTCCAGCTCTTTTACTACCTCTGCGCCAGTTTTTCCGGCTGCTGTAGAAAATATCATAATTCCCCCTCAATTTTACAAAAAATTATCGTTACAGCGAAAAGGATTTCTTATAATTTCGAACAATTCTTAGCAAGAAATCAATAGTTTGCATTGACGGCACGTATCTGATCATAATTTGACGAGCACCCAGAAATTGATCTTTGATTTAGGTTGTGTACCAACTCCGTTTTCCCTGAGGAGCTCGAAGAGCGTCTCGAAGGGTCGTTTCTTCTGCAAAATTTTTACCCTTCGAGACGCATGTCTACGCCATGCTCCTCAGGGAGAACGGGGCAAAAAACAAATCAAAACCGCAAAAGTAATATTGTAATATTAACTTTAAACCAAGGAAATCTGATGACGCCATTTTTTGATCGCCACGATGCTGGGAAAAAGCTTGCTCACGCGCTGCACGAATATAAAGATGTTGCAAATGCGCTCGTACTGGGGTTACCGCGAGGCGGGGTTGAAGTTGCAGCCGTGGTTGCAGCAGAATTGAACGCACCACTCGACATTGTTGTCTCACGAAAAATTGGCGCACCTGGCAACCCAGAGCTGGCAGTTGGCGCCGTCAGCCAAGACGGTAAAACATTTATTGATGATGCAACAGTAGATTTATTAAGTATCAGCAAAGAAACATTGGCTGAGTTAACTGCTACAGAAAAAAAAGAGGCAGAGCAACGCGTAGAAACCTACCGAGCCGACCTGCCTGAACAAGATTTTACGGGCAAAACAGTGATTGTAGTTGATGACGGCATTGCCACTGGTTTTACTATGCTGGCAGCACTTGCTACCGTTAAAAAACTTGGCGCAGTGCAAGTTATTGCAGCCGTGCCAGTTGCCTCACAAGACGCACTTGCACAACTCAAGCGCACGGCTGACCATGTTGTTGTGTTGCACACGCCAGACCACTTTACCGCCATCAGCACCTACTATCACAAGTTTCCTCAAGTTTCAGATGCGCAGGTTATTGCAATCTTGCATCCAACACCTGAAGAAATTTAAACTGATTTATGCGCCTGAATTAACCATATCAGTTGGGTTTAAACCCGCATGATTTACAGAGCTCAGTACAAAGGTTGAAAAACAATCTTCCACGCCTTCTGGACAAAACTGAGAAAGGCAGTGCCACACATCGGGAAACGAGAACCCTGAATGGCGGCAAACATCCATTGCCGCTTGAAAAGGCTCTGCAGGGCACAGGCCAAGAGTAGTATTGCCAACCGCTTGACTCATCCCATTTTGCGCAACTTCAACCAATGCCGCAGGACCTTGCGTAAACGCACACTCGTTGAAATAAGGATAGCAGGTACCAGCAATATCACATGCATATTCAATAAACGACGATGCACTAGGAACTACATTTGAAACAATCTCTTGTGCACACTGAGCACCCTTGCATGCCTGCTCGATAAGCGTTCCACCTTGAATAAAATTTGACAATTCACCAGCACCTTCACTAATCGGATCAGTAATGGTGGTTACATTGTTAAGTAACCACGTGCACAAAGAACCCGCACCTTCACACAACGTTGTCAGCACCTCTGGGTATTGACACAAAAGTACGCCAAGAGCAGCTACCGCCACGCCCAAAACAATACCCAAACCACCATGCGCTTTTTTTTCTTCAGACAGCTGTTCAATAATCTCTTCTGGCGCTGCACCGTTTTTGTACAGCGTTAAACACTTTTCTACAAAAGCTTTATCCTGCATTAATGTTACCACTGCCTCATTAACATCTGCCGGAGCATGCATTACGGCATGAGCTTGAAAAGAAAACAGACAAACAGCTAACAAAAGTACTCTCTTCATGAAAATCTCCCTTGCACCTTTTTTGGTGCGATAAATAATAAGAAATGATACAAAAAATTAAAGATATTCATACTGCGAATATGAATTTTCCGAAGTCGCAACGCACGTAGCTATGTTCATACTCTCTGGGCAAAACTGGGCAAAGCAGTCTCGGTCGGGCAACCATGTACCAGAAACCTGACGACACACATCGATTACCTGAGCAAAAGGATTTACTGGGCATATAGTAAGATTACTAGCTGATTCACGCATCCCATCTTGCGCAATTTCAACTAGTTTTGTTGGTCCATACTCAAACGCACATTCGTTGAAATATTCGTAGCATGTATTAGCAGTATTGCAAACTTGAGTAACAATATCTGAACAAGACTGCGCAGCGTCATCGTCAACTTCAGGTACAGCATTGTCAAAAAACCAACTGCACAAAGAGCTAGTACCTTCATACAAACTTGTTGCCAATGCTGGGTTGCACCACAAAAAAATACTCAACACCGAAACCACAACCAAACTACCAAGCACTAAAGCATTGCCATGAGCTTTCTTTTCTTCAGACAACTGTTCAATAATCTCTTCTGGCGCTGCACCGTTTTGGTAAAGTGTTAAACACTTTTCTACAAAAGCTTTATCCTGCATCAATGTTACCACTGCCTCGTTAACATCTGCCGGAGCATGCATGGCTGCATGAGCTTGGAAAGAAAACAAACAAACAGCTAACAAAAGTACCTTCTTCATTACGGAATCTCCCTTGCACCTTTTTTGGTGCGATAAAAAAATAAGAAACGATACACAACTTGTAGGCACTTCATGAAATTATGAAGTGCCTACGTTCAAAAATTAAGTATTTCTCGTGTCTGGAGCAACAAGCCAACGCTTGTTTTCCATATCATACGTCATCGGTTGTCGAGGTCTCGCGTTAACAGCCTCATGAATGCCCCAAAAAGTGAACATCCCACCTACAAATCCAACAAAACCTGCCAAAATCGCGGCCATAGCAGTTTCCATGGCTGCTTGAGTCATTCCATGTACCACATATGCCTGCTTATCATCACACTGCAGCAACTGCTTAACAATCTGCTCAGGCGTTTCGCCATTTTGGTACAACGCAAGACACGTTTTCATAAGCTCACTATCTTGCATCAATGCTGCAACTTGTGCTTCAACAGGCGTTGAAGCCTGTGCCTGCAATGCGCACAATGTAAAAACAAATATCATTATCTTTTTCATAAAAAACTCCTTCGTGTAACAAGATGTAAAATAACTTATACTTCTTCCAATAAACAAAACTCGCGTAGTGAATTTGGCCAGCAATGATACAAAAAATACCCACCACCAACGAAAAGGCCAACAATGCCCAAAGCCAATGCGGCACCCTGAAATGCCGAAAAAATTTCAATAAGATGTGCTCTAGACTCCGGATCATCAACTCGCAAACACGCAGCCAAGTCAACAAGCTCTTCCTGCCCAGAATCTGCAAGCAGCATTGGGCAACTATTTGCATCCTTTTGCATTATCCCCGTCTGTACTTCATAAGACCTTCCCTGGCTCATACCACCACACATACTCAGCACAACAATCAACACAACAAGCGACTTCATAGACACTCCCTCCCAGTACATAGAGCACATACGCTCCAACTAACTTCCGACCATGTCGGGAGCTAGTTTAAACAGCTGAGAGAGCCATCTGTAAATAAAGCGCTAAATCAACAGTCAGCGTGTAGACACTACCGGCAATGACTTCTTACTTACTTAATTCATCAGTGGCCCAGCCACTGGCCCAAACTCCCCACCACCACCACTCAATGCAGTAACTAGGTATGTCACAAAATAACCAACCAAAATAGATGCAGCGCTTCCGGCAACAATTGCAGCAAGCAACAGGCATGCTGGCAAAATAGCCACGGGAGAACCAGCAAAACAAGCATATTCTTGAGAACTTAACACTCTGGTTTCATAAAAATTATGTGTTGGATTTAACACGATATGATAATAACTTTTTGTAGAAAGTTGAAATTCACTAATACCAACATGCTGCAAAAAGTTGTAGAGAACCGCAACTTCTTTGTTGCCACCTTTGATTTCTATTTCAGTAAAATTACCAAAATCAACAAAATCACCGCCAGCAACAGAACCTTGTACCTGTTGATCAAGCGCCACTTCAAGCGTAGCACCTGCAAACGCAACTTCGTACTTCACGCGCGTTTTTTTTACTTCAATATGTGGATAAAAACCAAGTAGCGTAAGAATGTTTACCATCTCATGACCAGAAGAGACAGCTGTCTCAGCTTCAATGCGCCGCTCTAGCTGCTCACCACTTGTTTTACAACATACCGATGCCTTGCCTGGCTGCGTTCGAACGCGCAAGTACACGTGTGCATCATCAAAACCTTCTAGGCTACGAAACGTAGTCAAAATTGATGGATGCTGAAAGTAGCTGTCAGTTAACTCAACAGTGCCACAATGCTGCGCATTCTTTTCAAGCCAGTTGGCAAGCTGAACAGATTGCTCGTTGGTAAGTTTTATTTTGATTTCGATTTCTTCTGAAAACTGACTTTCTTGAGACTGAGCGCCAAGTTGGCAGCTCAAAACAAAAACTGCACACGCAATGAACAATAATTTCTTCTTCATTCTTGAATCTCCAAAGAAAATTGACCAATGTGACCGCTGCTCAACGCAACAAGAAGTTCGGGCTGAATTTTTAACAATTTATCAACTTGACCTCCACCAGCATAAACAACGTTATGCTGCATTACCCTGTCGTCGATAAAAACTTCAAGACCATCGTTCAGGCCGATTGGTGGGATACCGCCGGGCGGATAGCCGGTGACAGACAAAGTCTCTTCAGGCGTGGCAAAACGAAATTTTTTACAATGTAAAATTTTTACAACTTCATGCCGATCAAGCCGGTCATGTCCACATAAAACAAAAGCAAAAAACTTTTGTGTGTCAGCTTTAACCACTAGCGTTTTGACAATGCTGTTCAAGGGCACACCCAAAAATTCTGCTGCACTTTCTGATGTTTTGGTTGGAATATCGCAAACAATAATTTCGAGCGACTGATGTGCAGCCACGAGATGCTCAAGCTTTGTTTTCATGATTTTTTACCCCTCAAACTTTTCCTTTTTATTTATTCAAAAAAAATAATATCTTTGAATCAGCGTTATGGTGCACTTTTTTTGAATAAATGGCAATAGTTATCAATGTTTTTGCAATTTTTGACAGAGTAGACAAATACAAAAAACAAAAAAGGGTAGTACTTTTTGGTACTACCCTTGTAAATTACGTTTTCAAGAATTTATTTTATGAAATTTGCTGCACCCCTGCATACTCAGCAATAAGATTTTTATACACATCAGCACTTGATTTTTTGTTGCGCTCTCTGTCATGCAAACCAAAACTTGCATCAAAGCCTTTATGCCACTCAAAGTTGTCAACAAGCGTCCAATAATAATAACCGCGAATATCAATACCTTCTTGCAAGGCTTTTTCCACCTCTTCCAACGAAGTCATAATGAGCAATTGACGGCGTTGATCATCTTTTTTGCTATTATCAGCCATGCCATTTTCGGTAATGTAAACGGGCTTGCCCAATGCTGCAACTTCTCTGATTGCTGTGGCAAAACCTTGCGGGTCCAGCGATAAATCCATATCGCCCATAATTTGACCTGGAAAGCAAGTCGAGCCAAAAATAGTAGTGCTATTAAAGCCAATAACGGCCGTTGCATAGTAATTCAATCCAATAAAATCAAACGAATGCGGCGCACGCTCATCTTCATGGACAATGCGGCATGGCTTATAACTAAACGTACTAAACGGTTCATATATATAATCGCCAGTGCGTAAAAAGTTCATAGTTGCATCATTAGTGATTGGTGTTAAAAAAGCACAAGCTACCGCTTCTAGCGGCTCAAACCAATAACGCGGGGCAAACTTAAGCACATTATGCACAATACCAATTTGCGCCTTATCGCCACCAGGCATAGTTTTTAGGGCTTCATAAACTTCAACATGCGCAATTAAAAGATTTTTCAAAACTTCACCACACACACGAAAGCCATCTTTTACCGCAATTTTGCCTGGCGAATGAATACCAATCAAATGACCCGCAAATGCATAAACCGCAGGCTCATTGATGGTGCACCACAACTGAATCTTGTCATTAAAACGCGCAAAAACAGTTTTTGCAAAGCTCACAAAATAGTTAATATTCTCAACACGCTCAAAACCGCCCAAATCATCAAACCAGGCGGGGTGCGTAAAATGATGCAGCGTTGCCATGGGCGCTATACCAGCGGCAAGCAGCGCCGTGCAAAGATCATCATAATGCTGCAAAGCACTTTCATTAATCTTGCCTTGCTCAGGTTCAATACTGCTCCAGTCGATAGAAAACCTAAAAGAGTTAAGTCCTATTTCTTTCATGAGCTCAATATCTTCTTGATAGTTATTCCAGTGATCAACTGACTTGCCAGACTGAAGACCTATTTTTTGTTGAAAGTGAGCCCAGTTTGAGTCTGGCAACGTATCGGCACCAGAGTTTTGAAACTCTGCAATAGCGGTACCCCATTGAAAATCTTTGGGAAATTTTTGTGAAAATAGCGAAGAGCTAGCAAACAAAAATACCAGTAAAAACTTGAAGCATACATTGCGCACCATACAGAATCCCTGCTTACCTAAAAGTTGAACAAAAACTCACAAAAAATACATCACGGTAATTCTACCATCAAAAACCAGGTACATCGAGATTGTTTTGGTACAAAATATAGACAAGAAAAAAGCCGCTAACTTTGCAGTTAGCGGCTTTAATTAAAACCTGGCAGTACCTATTTTTCCGGCTCGTCTCCAAGCAAGTATTTTCGGCGTGATGGTCTTCACTTCTGTATTCGGAATGGGAACAGGTGTTACCCCAGCACTATCGCCACCAGGAAATTTTGTAAATTTTTTAAATATTTCATAATTTTTAAAGATCTTAATTACCTATAAATTATACAGGTAATTTTAAATTATGCAAGCAACTCGTAGCAAAACGTGATGCAACGTAAGTTGCTTGCATAATTTTCATAGTCATAGTTGAATATCGGAAAGAACAAAACAGAAAATTGTATGAAGAGACTAAATTAAATTAGATGTAGATAAAACGTTCGATCTATTAGTATTGGTTAGCTGAACACATTACTGTGCTTACACACCCAACCTATCAACCTCGTAGTCTTCGAGGGATCTTAATGTTATGCAACCGAAGTTGCATAAACGGGATATCTTATCTTGAGGCGAGTTTCCCACTTAGATGCTTTCAGCGGTTATCTCATCCAAACCTAGCTACCCGGCTTTGCTTTTGGTAAACAACCGGAACACCAGAGGTTTGTCCATCCCGGTCCTCTCGTACTAGGGACAGCTTCTCTCAAATATCCTACGCCCACGATGGATAAGGACCGACCTGTCTTACGACGGTCTGAACCCAGCTCACGTACCGCTTTAATTGGCGAACAGCCAAACCCTTGGGACCTTCTCCAGCCCCAGGATGCGATGAGCCGACATCGAGGTGCCAAACCTCCTCGTCGATATGGACTCTTAGAGGAGATTAGCCTGTTATCCCCGGCGTACCTTTTATCCGTTTAGCAATGGCCCTTCCATGCGGAACCACTGGATCACTAAATCCTGCTTTCGCACCTGCTCGACCTGTATGTCTCGCAGTCAAGCTCCCTTATGCTTTTGCGCTCTTAAGACGATTTCTATTCGCCTTGAGGGAACCTTTGAACGCCTCCGTTACATTTTGGGAGGCGACCACCCCAGTCAAACTACCCACCAGACAATGTCCTTTCTCCGGATTACGGAAAAAAGTTAGATTTTCAAACGAACAAGAGCGGTATTTCACCATTGACTCTGCTACAGCTAGCGCCGTAGCTTCACCGTCTCCCGCCTATCCTACACATGCTAATCCAAAAATCAATGTCAAGTTATAGTAAAGGTGCACGGGGTCTTTCCGTCCTATCGCGGGTACCCGGCATTTTCACCGGGACTACAAATTCACTGAGTCTCTCATCAAGACAGCGTTCAAGTCGTTACGCCATTCATGCAGGTCGGAACTTACCCGACAAGGGATTTCGCTACCTTAGGACCGTTATAGTTACGGCCGCCGTTTACTGGGGCTTCGATTCAATGCTTCGCTCCGAAGAACTAACATCTCCTGTTAACCTTCCAGCACTGGGCAGGCGTCAGACCATATACATCCTCTTACGAGTTAGCATGGCCCTGTGTTTTTGTTAAACAGTCGCTTGAACCTCTTTATTGCAACCAACAATCGCTTCTTTTATTCTCATAAAATAACGACATTGGCACCTCTTCTCCCGAAGTTACGAGGCTATTTTGCCGAGTTCCTGAATGAGAGTTATCTCAACGCCTTAGTATTCTCAACTCGCCCACCTGTGTCGGTTTGCGGTACGATCACTTTTTTGCTCGCTAGAGGTTTTTCTAGTCAGCGGAGAATCAGCTGAACATATCTTTTCACTTAGAATTGATATGCCCGTCACACCTCAGAGTGATGATTTTGCGGATTTGCCTACAAAATCCTCCTAAATGCTTAGCGTGGTAAACCATACCCCACGTCAACCTATCTTTCTGCGTCACCCCTTCACTCAAACGCTAAAAGTGGTGCAGGAATATTTAGCCTGCTTCCCATCGCCTACTCCAATTGGCCTCGGCTTAGAGTATCGACTAACCCTGAGTGGATGAACCTTTCTCACGGAACCCTTGGGCTTTCGGCGAACAGGAATTTCACCTGTTTTTTCGTTACTTATGCCAACATGCTCACTTCTTTTGTCCCCATCTGTCCTTACGGTCAAACTTGCCACAAAAGAACGCTTCTCTACCACTGTATCTAAAAGATACAATCCATAGCTTCGGTGATTCATTTAGCCCCGTTCATGTTTTAGCGCAAAAACACTTGACCAGTGAGCTATTACGCTTTCTTTAAAGGATGGCTGCTTCTAAGCCAACCTCCTGGCTGTCTGTGTATTTCCACATCTTTTACCACTTAATGAATACTTTGGGACCTTAGCTGATGGTCTGGGCTGTTTCCCTTTTGACTACGAAGCTTATCCCTCGCAGTCTGACTCCCGTTCTATAAATAGACGACATTCAGAGTTAGTAATGGTTTGGTAAACTTACGCCCCCTAGCCAAAACTGTGCTTTACCGCCATCTACGATCAAACGAGGCTATACCTAAATATATTTCGAGAAGAACCAGCTATCTCCCAGTTTGATTAGCCTTTCACTCCTATCCACAAGTCATCCCAGCAGTTTTCAACCCACACGGGTTCAGACCTCCATCTTGTTTTACCAAGACTTCATCTTGCTCATGGATAGCTCACTAGGTTTCGGGTCTGCCCCACGCTACTAAACGCCCTATTCAGACTCGCTTTCGCTACGGCTTCGTCCTTTCAAGACTTAACCTTGCAACGTAGGAGCAACTCGTTGGCCCATTATGCAAAAGGTACATGGTCACACATTCGTATATTGTGCTTCCACCGATTGTAAGCATTTGGTTTCAGGTTCTATTTCACTCCCCTCCCGGGGTTCTTTTCACCTTTCCCTCACGGTACTCGTTCACTATCGGTTATCAGGTAGTATTTAGCTTTACCCAATGGTCTGGGCAGATTCTCACGGAATTTCACGTGCTCCGTGATACTTGAGAGTATAATTATCAAGCACTTTCAGTATTTATCTTACAGGACTATAACCTTCTTTGGTCGCACTTCCCAGTGCATTCAAATATACTGACTACTTGACCCGAGCAACTGCATTGCCCAGATATTATATCTCGCTTCCCTCGTACTGCAACGCATGCAGGCTTACACAGCACAAGTTTTAAGCTGTTCCCGTTTCGCTCACCACTACTTAGGGAATCACATTCGTTTTCTTTTCCTGACGCTACTTAGATGTTTCAGTTCACGTCGTTCGCCTCTTTACCCTATGTATTCAGATAAAGATACCTAGGCTTCACCTAGGTGGGTCTCCCCATTCAGAAATCCCCGGATCAAAGCTTGATTGGCAGCTCCCCGAGGCTTACAGCAGCCTTCCACTTCTTTCATCGCCTCCTGATACCATGGCATTCACCAAATGCTCTTTTCAATTATCTACAAACTCTCATACAAAATTACTGTCTTTTTTGAGTAAAACTCATTTGTATTTTCGATATTCAGTTAGACTATATATTTCAAAGATCTTTAATTTTTTATATTAACTATCTTCTTAAAACACACAAAACAAACGTCTTTTATAAAATATGCCTCTGAGTGCAACTACTTGTATTTATTTCTATATTAAATAACACCTTAAGATCTTATAGATCTTGATCTCCTTCGAAAGGAGGTGATCCAGCCGCAGGTTCTCCTACGGCTACCTTGTTACGACTTCACCCCAATTATCCCCCTCACCTTTACTGACCGCCTCCTTTACAGGTTAGCTAAGACAGTTTTGGGTGCTGACGACTTTCATGGTGTGACGGGCGGTGTGTACAAGGTCCGAGAACGTATTCACCGCGTCGTTCTGATACGCGATTACTAGCGATTTCAACTTCATGGAGTCGAATTGCAGACTCCAATCCGAACTTAGACAAGTTTTGAAGGATTTGCTCCACCTCGCGGTATTGCAGCCCGTTGTACTTGCCATTGTAACACGTGTGTAGCCCTAGGCATAAGGGCCATGAGGACTTGACGTCATCCCCACCTTCCTCCTTGTTTCCAAGGCAGTCCCGCCAGAGTGCTATTCCGAAGAATGAGCAACTGACGGCAAGGGTTGCGCTCGTTAAAGGACTTAACCCAACATCTCACGACACGAGCTGACGACAGCCATGCAGCACCTGTGTAACAGTCTATGTTTCCATAGAACCCGATATTTCTACCAGTAACAATTACATGTCAAGCCTAGGTAAGGTTCCTCGCGTAGTGTCGAATTAAACCACATGTTCCACCGCTTGTGCGGACCCCCGTCAATTTCTTTGAGTTTTAGTCTTGCGACCGTACTACTCAGGCGGATCACTTAACGCGTTAGCTTCGACACTGATAATACTAAGTATTACCAACATCTAGTGATCATCGTTTACGGCGTGGACTACCAGGGTATCTAATCCTGTTTGCTCCCCACGCTTTCGCACCTCAGCGTCAGGAATAAGCCAAGAAGCCGCCTTCGCAACCGGTGTTCCTCTCGAGATCTACGCATTTTACCGCTACTCCGAGAATTCCACTTCTCTCTCTTATCCTCTAGCAAATCAGTTTTGACTGCAGTTCCTTGGTTGAGCCAAGGTATTTAACAACCAACTTAATAAGCCGCCTACGCGCTCTTTACGCCCAGTGATTCCGAATAACGCTTGCACCCTTCGTATTACCGCGGCTGCTGGCACGAAGTTAGCCGGTGCTTTCTCTAGTGGTACCGTCATCTCCAGTATGTATTAGATACTGTTCTTTCTTCCCACTTAACAGGAGTTTACGATCCTAAAACCTTCATCCTCCACGCGGTGTCGCTGCGTCAGGGTTTCCCCCATTGCGCAATATTCCCCACTGCTGCCTCCCGTAGGAGTTTGGGCCGTATCTCAGTCCCAATGTGGCCGTACACCCTCTCAGGCCGGCTACCCATCTTCGTCTTGGTGAGCCTTTACCTCACCAACTAACTAATAGGACGCGAGCTCATCCATCAGCGACAGCAAAGAGGCCGTCTTTCTCCAGCAAGCTGGACTTATGCAGTATTAACCTCGATTTCTCGAAGATATTCTCCACTAATGGGCAGATTCTCACGTGTTACTCACCCGTTCGCCACTGTACTCATCCCCGAAGGAATTTTCTCGTTCGACTTGCATGTGTTAAGCACACCGCCAGCGTTTATTCTGAGCCAGAATCAAACTCTCCGTATCAAAAATTGACACAAGGTCATTGCACTCAGAGGTAATCTTTTAATTACCTATCTTTATGCGGACGTCGTTTCGTACATTTCAAAGATAGTTCAAAATTTTCTTTATTTAATCAACCAGGAATCTAATTTCAATGTGTCTTAACTTCGTTCGTTTCATCTCATTTCCTTGATTGTAGAAGTATTATACTTTTTTCTTTTTGAGTTAGCAAGCTTTTTTTGCAAAATATTTAAAGTTTTTTTTATTTCTCGAAAACATCGATCCAGTCGATGTTTTCGAGAACAATAAAAACTATTATTCGTAACTTTAATTAAAAAAGTTTAAAAATAGTTTAAAAATTTTAATAAAAAGGGTTCAAAACAACCACCCACATACCAGAACTCTTTGCACCCCTTTTTTGCCACTCCAAAACACCTCCTCTAGATGGGTCCTATATATAAGGAAAGAACACCCCAAAAATCCCCTAAAAAGAAGAGCTTTTTGTGCCCCTAAATTCATATAATGAGTAAAAGGCCTACTTTCAGGAGGTTTTTGACCATTTTTGAACCTATAAACAGATACTCTTGCAACTTGAAAACCCTATGCCTACACTGGGAGTGTTTATTGGCATCATCTAAAAGGAACGTACGTATGAAGATATTAACCATGGGCGGCGCCACGCAAGACATCTATTTAGACTACGCAGGCGCTGATTATATGACCATCACCAAAAAAAGCTCGTCTCAAACCTTTATGCTCTTTGAAACGGGCGAAAAGATTGGTATTGATGAACTCTTGTATTTAACAGGCGGGGGTGCAACCAATTCTGCTGCATCCTTTAAGTTGCGCGGCTTTGACGTTTCGTGCTTTTGCCAAGTAGGAACTGATAACGCAGGAGAAGCCGTCATACACGACTTAGAAAATAGAAGCATTAAAACAAACCTTATTAAACAAACACAAGAACATGCCACCGGCTCATCATTTATCATTAAATCATTGCAGCATGAACGCACCATCTTTGTCCATCGCGGCGCAAATAGCTTTCTTAAACGCCAAGACATCCCTTTTGATGCCATTAAAGAATGCGATCAATTGTATCTAACATCATTAAGCGATGATTCAGCGGCATTACTTCCCGAGATTGTGCGCTTTGCTCACGAGCACAACAAGCCAATTGCTATCAACCCAGGCAGCAGTCAACTTTCACAAGGGGTGCAAACACTGCGCGAATCGCTCCCCTTTATAGAAACACTTATCATGAATGCAAACGAAGCACGCATGTTTATGCTTTCATTAGTTGAAACGGACCAAACGTACAAGAAGATTCTTGAAGAACAAACACCCATCATTTGCCCACCAACAAAACGCAACGAAGAACCCTACTTAATTACCAGCCCCATCGTTTACGACGGCGGTTGCTTTAGCGCCAAAAAGTTCTTTAAAGAAATACTAAGTATGGGACCCCGGATTGTAGTCATTACCAATGGCGCCAACGGTGTTTATGTGGCAACAAAAAATGATGTTTACTTTCATCCCAGCATAAAGATTAAAGTAATAGACCCGGTAGGCGCTGGCGACGCTTTTGGCTCGTGTTTTGTTGCAAGCTTAAAAAAAGGCTTTGAGCCTCACGATGCGCTTAGACATGGCATTTTAAACAGCGCATCAGTTTTAACCAAAATTGGCGCAAAAAACGGTATTTTGAATGATGCAGAACTTGAGAAGCAAGCAGCCATTTTAAATCACACACTATTACAACACTACACCCTTACCTAAACAGCATGATGAATTATTTAAAGAACTTCATTAAGTCCTTGGGACAACAATCCATTATCCTGTACCTACAAATACAAGATAAAGAACTGACTTGCGTTCTATTCAAAAAAGCGAGCAACACGTTGCGCATCAAAAAACAGGAAAAAATGGCCCTAGAATCAACCGTAATAATAAACGGCATAATTTACAACCCCACCACCCTTGCCCATTCCATAAGTCAATTTACCACCAAGCACGGACTTTGCAGACCTAAAGCAGTTCTGTGCTTTGCAGGGCTTGCCAACCACCAGCCCGCCTTACAACAATTAGCAACATTGCAAACAGCCCTGTGTACCACAAAAACCCCATTACGACTTCTTGCTATTATTGCAAAGCCATTAATACTAGACAAAGCACAGTCAGTCCCATACAAGATGCTTACCGATCAACAAGACTTACTTAAGCCGTTTAAACGGTACAACCAACACAGCCCCGCCTGGTGGCTTGGGGCCACAGGGGCTAGCGCAGGCGTTATGATCTTGCTGCTTCATTCGGTTTATACCAATATGAAGCATGATCTGGCACATACTACCAGCACTCAAGAAGACTTGCTTGCAACTACCAAAAACCTTGAACAAGAGATTAATACCCTCAATCAGATCAAGCAGTCTGAACAGGAACTTGCCAAGCGCCTCACTATTTTAAAGCCACCAACAGGAGCCTTTCAGTTTAGCCAGCTTTTAACTAGCATTTCCCGGGCCATACCATCTGCCTGCTGGCTTGAATCGCTGAACGCTTCAGCAATCAAAAACCCACAAGCAATGGGCAGCAAACACGCAACAAACACTACCAGCTATACTATGGCCATGCAAGGAAAGAGCACCTCGCTCAAGGCAATTACTACATTCATAGCAAACTTGCAAAAAATACCTTCTATAAAGGCTGTTGACCCCGCAACCATTAAGATGGTCAAAAAATCTGAAAATCAACCCAAGAAAAGCTACTTTTTCAAGCTTTCGGCCACGCTTAAAGTGTAGTTTGCCAACTATATCGTTTTTTGGTACCATTTAGATTGTATTATTTGTTGTTATAAGTATAACTTTTTAAACCATACAGCTGATTCAAAAGGGCTTTCGTCCTTTTACCGCTGATGTGTTGACTCGGGATTATCATGGTAAGAGACAATCAAAAAATGATTTCTTCTCGCTGGAGTGCTGAGCTCATTGAAGATGAGTTTCAACTCAATGACGCACAGAAAGCCGAACTTACTGAACTTTATGATGATATATCAAACAAGTTCAAAGTAGGCAAAGTTATTAAAGGTAAAGTCATTGCAAAAGAAAACAATGGCGTACTTGTTAATATTGATTATAAGTCTGATGGACTGATTCCTCAATATGAGTTTTCAGACTATGAACTTAAAGGTCTTCAATCAGGCACAGAAATTGATGTGCTTCTTGATCGCCTTGAAGATGAAGGCGGTTGTGTTGTATTGTCGTATCAAAAAGCTAAAGCACTTAAAGCTTGGGACAATATTACCGACTTGGCAACATCTGACGAACCAGTTCGCGGTGTGGTTACCCATAAAGTTAAGGGTGGCTTGAGCGTAGACGTTGGGATCCCTGCTTTCTTGCCAGGATCACAAATCGACATTCAACGTGTTACTGATTTTGATCAATTTGTTGGTCAAGAAGTTACCTGCAAAATTCTTAAAGTTAATAAGAAGCGCGGTAACGTTATTATCTCTCGCAGAAAATACATTGAAGAACAACGCTTTGAAGACAAGAAGAAAGCTCTTGAAACAATTCAAGAAGAACAAGTCTTGCAAGGTATTGTTAAAAACATCACCAGCTACGGCGTTTTTGTTGACGTTGGCGGCATTGATGGCTTGCTTCATATCACCGACATGTCATGGGGACGCATAGCACATCCTAGCGAAATGGTCAGAATTGGTGACACAATCACCGTTAAGGTTATTTCCTTTGATAAGATGCATGAAAAGATCTCTTTGGGCATGAAGCAATTGACTCCAAATCCTTGGGAACATGTTGCGGCGCAATATCCATTGCACAGCAATATCAAAGGCAAAATTTCTAGCATCACGGACTACGGTCTTTTCATTGAAGTTGAAAAGGGCGTTGAGGGGCTGGTTCACATTTCAGAAATCTCTTGGACTGAGCGTATTAACAATCTTTCAAGATATTTCCATGTTGGACAAGAAATTGAAGCATTGGTTGTTGCTCTTGATAAAGACAACCGCAGAATGTCTTTGAGCATTAAGCAACTCAACGAAGATCCATGGAAAACCGTTGCTGATAAGTTTAAAATTGGCGACAAAATTCATGGTAAAATTACCAACATCACCGATTTTGGTCTTTTCGTACAATTGCTTGATGGCGTTGACGGACTCGTGCATATTTCAGACATCTCCTGGACCGATCATGTTTCACATCCAAGTGAACGTTATCAAAAAGGCAGCATGGTTGATGCCGTAATCTTGTCAATTGATCCAGACAACCGCAAGGTTTCTTTGGGCATCAAACAACTTGAAAATGATCCATGGACAACGGTAGAAAGCGAATATAAAGTTGGCACAATGATTCAAGGTACGGTATCAAAAATTACCAACTTTGGCGCATTTGTTAAACTTCCTACCGGCATTGAAGGTCTTGTTCATATCTCTGAACTTTCAGAAAGTGATGTTCAGAAGGTTGAAGACATTATCAAAGTTGGCGAAACCAAAGAATTTAGAATTATCAAGGTTAGCCCAGAAGAGCGCAAGCTTGGCTTGAGCTTAAAGCCTGAAAAGGTGAAGAGTGCGCCAACCGAAGAAGAGCGACGTGAAGAAGCAGCAGTTGAAAAAATCCAAGCGAAAAAAGCAGCTGCAGCCGCTGAACAAAAAGCTCCTCGTCAAGAACAGCAACAGCAACAACAGCAGCCTACTGCTATGAAGAGCTCATTGCAGCAAGCGCTTGAAAAGCACATGCAAAAAGACGATAATTCTAAAGAATAATATAATTTGAACGAAAGGTTATGATGATCATGAAAAGATTAATGTTGTTGTGTCTTCCTGTTTTGCTACTCATTGCCGGTTGCACGCTTTTTCAACCTTCTTGTGATCATCATGACCAAACCATAAAGAAAGTACCGAACATGGAACATACCTTAGCAATTATTAAGCCTGATGCAGTTAGAGCACACAACAGCGGGAAAATTATTGACCGCATTGAACAAGAAGGCTTTGAAATTGTTGGCATGAAAAAAATCAACTTATCGTTGGCACAAGCACAAAGCTTTTATGCCGTACACAAAGAACGTCCGTTCTTTGGTGAGTTGGTAGAATTCATGACTTCAGGCCCGGTAGTTGTTATGGCACTTGCCAAAGACAACGCGGTAAAAGCATGGCGCGACCTTATGGGTGCTACAAACCCTGCACAAGCAGCAGACAACACAATCCGTAAACTTTACGGCGCAAGTGTTGGCGAAAACGCTACGCACGGTTCTGACGCTCCAGAAACGGCGGCAGAAGAAGTAAAATTCTTCTTTCCAGAATTAAGCTAATTTTAAAAAAGGCCCGGAAAATTCCGGGCCTTTTTTAATGTCTAATTTTTTAGTGCCCAACCCTTCGACCAGGCTCAGGGCGAACGGGCACAGACAGGATTAACGATGCGCACGCTCTTAATCTTTCTTTCACTCTGCTGTTTTACCCCTCGCCTCAACAGCATTGTTATTCTGGTTCACGGTTCATTTGCAAACCAAGAAACCTGGCACCAACCAGAAGGCGATTTTTTTGACGAGCTTGAAAAACAAGCACGCACACTCCACCACAAAACCATCTCGTTTTGCTGGCCTGGCATGCCCACTACCGCCACTATTGTAGCCAGCGGGCAAACACTTGCCAAACTCATCTTGAGCTACCCACCCACCGAACAGATTATCGTAATCGGCCATAGCCACGGCGGTAACGTTATTAGCATCGCCAGCCAACTACTCAGCACAGCCGCTACCAACACTTTTGATGCTGATTTCTTGCTCAGCCTAACTCCCACCACCCGCAAGCATGAACCCACAATCTTTGAGCTCTTTTGCAAAGCACTACCACAGATAAAAAAGCTCTTTCACTTGTACCAGCAACAGTGGCGCAACATCTCAACCTTTGCCATTCAAGCAGCATACTTTTTGGGGACTCCAATCGACGCTCAAGCTTTTATGCCCAGTATGAACGCTATCGAATACGTTTATAATTTTTATTCACAAGGCGATATCATTCAACCGGTACTTGGCTTTTTTCAACGTACACTACCAACGCACGAACGTATTACCAATCTTTCAATCACCATCAAAAACACCGGGATCTTGCCCTCGGATCAGCCATCACACTCACAACTACACTTGCCAATAGTTGCGCGCTGGCTCTTGAGTATTCCGCACCAGCTTAAGCAACAAAAGATAGGCAACTTTGAAAACTTTGAACATACCAATGGACACATTCACATAGACCCCGAACGTGGACCGATGTACACAAAATAAAAAAGAGGCCGTAAAAAACACGGCCTCTTTTTTATTTTGTGAGAGATATGCTACCAGGAGCTATTGTCATCGTTCTCAACGCTCATACGCTCTTCTTCTCGCGCATCATCGTGAAATTCACGCTCTATATGTCGTCTTTTTGTCTCTGGTCGGTCGTCAGATTCATCATCATGGTTAGATCTACGATCAGATCTACGCTCAAAACCGCCATCGGACTCACCACGTTGTTCATATTGCTCTGCCGCTTGCCTGCGCAATGCCTTATCTTCTTCAATCCGCTTTTCAATTTCTTTAAGTCTATCAAGCTCTTCTTGTGTTAAATCAATCAAGCGAGTCAATTTTTCATTACTATCTTCAATAGCTTTAAGCGTCATACGCCCACTACCCATATCCAGATTACGAATTGTTAACCGTTGGGCAACACCAGGTGCAATTTCTTGCGCAAGATCTGCATCGTTATGCGAAATAACAATCGAACGGCTCATACCACGACGAGAGCGAGGAATATAACATTGACCCGTATCAATGCGCTCAAGCAAACGTGGAACGCCAGTACGGATATACGTACCATCGCCATCTTGATAATAAAAAGCAAAGTATAAGTCGCTTTGAGTCGCATTGCTCAAGATAATTTCACGGTCAGATTGGTCGGCAACATAAACGGTATACGTTATATCGGTAAATGGATATGTCCACCAACCATAGCGATAACCAAAGCGTGCATGCGGCACAAAGAAGCCAACACCACCGCAATAGTAGTACCCATAGCTTGGATAGTAAAACCCATAAAGCGGATCGAAATAACTCCAACCTGGCCAAATCAGGCCCCAACCCCACAAACCAAGCGGCCTGTTCCAATAACATGATCGATAGTTAGAAAACAACACGGAGCGTCTACGATAGCCCGAGCCATATGAACGGCGCCAACCAGAACGCGAGCGGGCACCAGCGCCGCTAAGCCTTGCAGCCCTTCTGCTTGAACGGCTGCTCACACGACCAGACGATCGTGCTCTAGATGTACGAGAAACTCTTGAACTAGAAGCTCCAGAACCTGCCAAGCTTGTAGATCTTACGCGAGAACTGCCGGTACTACTGGTACGAAAAGAGCGCCGTCCTCCAGAGCCATGCGACGAGAAACTTGAAGCACCAGAACTAGAACGTCGAGAATAGCCACCACCAGAAGAGCTACGCCCCGAACCCGACGAGCGCGAACTACCACCGCCTCCTCGAGCACCCGAAGAGCCAGAACGCCCACCACCACGACCACCTCGCGCAGCAAGTAAGACGGTTTCTTGTTGTGCCAAACTAACATTCATCAGATCAGTGGCAGCACAATCTACCCCTACAAGACCCAACACGAGCGCCAATAGGCCTCTGCTTTTTACTATTTTCATAACTTCTCCCTCACTTAACGCATTAATTTTTCAAAAATTAAAGATCGATACATTTAAACAAAATAGTACCTAAATTTAATATTAGAAAAATACGCGAAGAAAACGCAAGAGTTTAGTTAAGAAAAAATAGTGGAACAAAGCCCTATTCTACAGCACAAAACACTTATGGGCACTCGGGAACTGGACGCTGTTTTGCCCAGGCATCAAGGTCTACTAAGTATCGCAAAAGAGCTGGAAGCTGAGAAAGACGTACCGAATTAGGACCATCACACAAAGCTTTTTCAGGCTCTTCATGAACTTCCATAAATACCCCTGCTATCCCTTGAACAATAGCAGCAGCTGCAATGGTGGGCACGAAGTGCCGATCCCCGCCAGACGAATCACCAAGCTGCCCAGGACGCTGGACGGCATGAGTAGCATCAATGACAACCGGCTTACCAAAACGTTTCATAATGGGGAAATTTCGCGGGTCTACGACCAAGTCTTCATAGCCCATGGTAAAGCCACGCTCCCCAAGCCAGACCTGCTCATTGCCTGTTGAGGCAACTTTGTCGACCAACGAACCCATTTTTTCAGGCCGTACAAATTGGCCCTTTTTAATGAAAACCGTTCGGCCAGTCTTGCCAGCAGCCAACAAAAGATCGGTTTGTCGACACAAAAAGGCAGGCACTTGCAAAACATTAGCTACGTCGGCCACATGTGCCGCCTGCCATGCTTCATGAATATCGGTAACCACAGGAAGATCAAACTCTGCTTTAACTTTTTCAAAAATACGCAACCCTTCATCCATACCAACGCTACGATAGCTTTTGGCTGAAATGCGGTTCGCTTTGTCAAAAGAACCTTTAAAAATAAGGTTGAAAGAGAGTTGTTCAGATAACTTTTTAAGTTCTTGAGCAAGCATAAGCGTATGCGCTTCATCTTGCAATGCACATGGCCCCAAAATAAAAAAAAGCGGCTTTTCGTTGCCGCTCATTTTTTCAAGCCAAAGGTGTTTTTGGTTCATCTTCGTCTTCTATTTTATTTTCTGCTTTTTTTTCTATAGTTTTGCAAATTTCGTCCAAGATGCCATTGATGAACTTGTACGAATCTTTTTCAGCAAATGCTTTAGCCAATTCTACTGCTTCATTGATAACAATGGAAACAATAGCGTCTGGTTGACGCAGCTCCCACAATGCCATGCGCAAAATAAGTCGTGTGCAACAACCAAGCCGTTCAAGTTTCCAATTCTTCAAAAAGGGTTTAATGCCCTCATCAAGCAGATCACGCTGCTCAACAACACCATGCGCCAGTTGATAAGCAAATGACTCAGCATCAACATCCAAGTTAAAGCCATCCTTGAAGTCTTGAATCAAATCATCCAATGAAACCGTATAATCAAAACGGTCAAGTGCATAAATTAAATGAAACGCAACAAAGCGCTCATCGCGTCTAGATTCTGCTTTTAAAGGATGTTCTTCTCCCAGGACAAAGTCCTGATCGTTATCACGCTCATCAACAATGTTTTGATCTATGATGTTTTTTTCATTCATGGCTCTTAACCCTTGCTTCCCAAAAAGAAGCTTTCTTAGTTTACACGCTCAATATATTTGTCTTCGCGTGTATCAATTTTAATTTTATCACCTTCTTGCAAGAACAATGGCACACTAATAACCAAACCCGATTCAAGTGTTGCAGGCTTGCTACCACCTTGAGCGGTATCACCTTTTACACCAGGCATAGTTTCAGTAATAGTCAAAATCATAAACATTGGCGGCTCAACACTTACCACGCGACCCTTAAAGCTCATAACGCTGTAAGCTTCGCCTTCTTTCAAATAGTTTTTAGCACCAACAATTTGATCTTCACTTAAATCAACTTGTTCAAAGTCTTCTTTGTTCATAAAGTGATACATATCATCAGAAGAATAAAGGTACTGCATGTTAACTTGTTCTACATCTGGTTCTGGAAATTTTTCAGCAGAACGGAAGGTTTCTTCCAACATACGACCAGTCAATAAATTACGCATTTTTGTACGCAAGTAAGTGCCACCCTTACCAGGCTTTACCAATTGATAATCTATCACAAGCCACGGCTCGTTATTCCACAATATCTTTGTTGAGCCTTTTTTGAAATCTGATGTTGAAATCACGGGTTACCCTTACCTCTTTAAAGCGTTATAATGTAGTAAAACCATATGAATAAAGGTAGATCAACATACAGTTTTTTTCAACTTAATCCAGCAATATCATGAATTTTGAGCAAAAAAGTGGTTATTTTAAAACCTAGCCAAAAATAAGCCGGCACGCCTGATCAAGCAACTGGCCAATTTTGTCTTCTTCAAGACGAGTAAATGGTGTCAAAACATAGTCACCAACCTCATCTCTGTTTTCTGGCCGCCCTATTCCAAACCGAAGGCGCCAAAACTCTGCCCCTACTACCCCCATAATTGAGCGCAAACCATTGTGGCCTTTAGCACTACCACCAAAGCGCATACTCAGGTTGCCAAAAGGCTTTTCAAGCTCATCGTGCACAACAACAACCTGTTCTGGCTTAATGCCTTTTTTGGTAAGAAATGACATAACCTTGCCTGAATCGTTCATAAACGTTTGGGGTTTAATCAGGTACACGCTGCTCACGCTGCCATCAACCGTCATTGAGGCCTGAGCTACGTCCATTTTGTCAGTTGACTGCCAAGCAGCATTCAGCTGGGCGGCCAAATTTTCAACAACACGAAAGCCAATATTGTGGCGCGTCTTGGCATAACGGGCCCCTGGGTTGCCCAGGCCAATCACCGCACGAATTGTACTGGCATTAAAAACATAATCTTGTAGTTGAGCTTTGCTCACCATAATCCCTTTTCTTCAGCTAAAGCGTTGGCTAAAAATTCATCAATAGCCAGCACCGTAATGGTACTGGGCACCTGTTCTTGATCAAGTAACAACGAGTTGGTAACGTAAAGTTTATCAAAACAGCCATCTTGAACAAGTTGATGCGCACCAGCCGACAAGACCGCATGCGAAAAGCAACCCTCAACCATGCGTGCGCCATGCTCACGAATACGTTGATACGCATGCAGAGCAGTACCGGCAGTATCAATAATGTCGTCAATGACTACAACCCGCTTGCCCGCCACATCGCCGGTTAATGTCAACGAAACTGACTGGTCAACCCCGATACGCGTTTTTTCAAGCGTTGCCAGCGCTAAGCCAAGTTCTTGTGCCAAAGCTTGAGCGCGCGCCAACCCACCAACATCTGGCGCAGCAATACACGTATTTCGATCAACGCCCTGCTGTTTTAAAAAATTTGCCCAAAAAGGCACCAGTGAAATGGTTCGTAACGGAAACGGTAACAACAAAGCATTTTGAGTAGAATGAACATCGCAACTAATTAGCTCATCAAAGCCTGCCGCTTGTAAGAGTTTGCCAACAAACGCAAAGCTGCCGGCAAAACCAGCAGCATCTTTTTTGTCGTGGCGCGCATATGGCAAATACGGCAAGAGCCCCACCAGCTTTTTTACCCCACGCTGTTTAAGCGTATTTGCTACCAACAAAAGCTGCCATAATTCGTTATTGATATGATATTTTGGTTTATCTTGAAGACAAAATGAAGAAAATTGAAAGACCAGCACAACAGTCTTACTAACTAACTCTTCTTCTGACATAGTCAACGTAACCAACGATTCAGTATCAGCAAAATTAACGAGATTGTAGGTAACCAAAGGCTTACCCAGCCTCATACTGAGCAGTTGAGCAAGCCTTGAATTTTGACAACTTACAATCACCGCTTACTCACTCACAAATTATGAAAAAAACTTTTTCCAGAACGGTTTTTTTTGATATTCAAGAACTTTTTGAACTTCATTGGCCATTTTAAAGAGCTCTGGGAGCTTGGTAAACATAACCACTAAGCGCTTCCACGTACCAAAAGCAACCGCGGGCATGCCGGCAACTACACTACCATCGGCAACATCATGCATAATTCCGCTCTTTGAAACAATCTTTACGCGATTACCAATCTTGATGTGATCACGAATGGCAACAAGTGCACCAATTTGACAACCCATCCCCACCGTAACGCTACCACCAAGAGCGGTAAACGGCAAAATAACGGTACCAGCACCAATGCGCACGTTATGGGCAATATGCACGCAGTTATCAAGCTTAACCATATCGCCAATAACCGTTTCATCAAAAGAGCCCCGGTCAATGGTGGTATTGGCACCAATTTCTACCTCTCTGCCAATTCTGACAATACCAATTTGTGGCACCTTGCGCAGACCCTGCTTACCCATTTGGTACCCAAAGCCATCAGAACCAATAACCGCACCGGCATGAATTATACTGCCATCACCAACTATGGAATCATCAAGAATTCTTGCGCCTGGATGCACTAAAACACCCTTGCCGATTTGACAATTGCGCCCGATATAAACAAGCGCGCCAATAACGCTACCCGCGCCAATGCTAACACCCGGAGCCACTACAGCGGAAGGGTCTAGCTGAACGTCAGAAAATAAAGATCGAGCTTCAGCTGAAACTCGATCTTTATTTTGAATATACGTAACTAATTTTTGAAACGCTTGCAGAGGGTCGCTAACGAGTAAATACTGCTTATTGTCAACCAGCTTTTGCGAGGCCAAAAAAAGACCCGCACCGCTCTGCTCAATTACTTTTGACGAAATATTGTCAAAAACCGAAGCATCACCACGTTCAAAAATAACTGCTAAATCTTGGGGGCAGGCTCGTTCTAACGAAGCGATAGTATTGACTACAAAGGAATCGTCAAGAGTACTGGTACCCTCGCCAATAATTTGTTTTATTTGACCAAGTTGTAATGCTAATTTCATAAAAGCCGCCCTAAGAGGTTAATTACGCAGTTTTAACAGTTGCTTTTTCTTTTTTTGCAGGAGCTTGCGCTACTGACTTCGTTGTTTCATTTTTTGAGTATTCTGCATCAAGAGCCTTCAAAACATCGCTGGTTTTGTCGATAGCTTTTGAAACACACAATACGCCTGGAGTATTTTTATCAATAATCATGCCCCAATTTTGTTCAGACATAAGTCTGTCAGCTACTTTACGTTGTTTGTCATGAAGTTGCATTTGGGTTTTTTGAATTTCTTGACGAAGACTTTGCTCTCTGAGAGAAAGTGTTTTGCTCTCTGCATTTTTCAATTGAGCAAGAGTTTCTGTTTTTTCAGCAAGTGCTTTTTCGCTCAAAACTTCTTTTTGGTCTTCAATTTCTTTTTCAAGCTTGCTAATCTTTTCGTTAGATTCTTTAGCATAGTCTTGAAATTTTTGTACTTTTGATTTGATATCTTCAGTAAGAACTTTACCTTCTGCTGATTCTTGCATAAGCATTAAGCTGTCAATTGAAACCAAGGTCTCATTTTTTGCAAATACCATGCCAAAATTGAACGCTGACGCAAACGCAAGACCTAACAATACTTTTTTCATAGTTACTCCTTTGAAAAAATCAGTGATACATAAAAAATTACGTTTTTTCTTTTGTTATCAGAAATCGTAGCTTTTTTAAAAAACAACGTCAAATTGAGTTGATTTGGCCCAAGATATCAAATCTTTTAGGTTGAGCTAAAAAATCTCGTCGATAATCTTTTTCACATCTTTTGAAGATGAAGTAACCATTGCTCCATAAAACAAATCGTCATATTCCCGCGTGCGCACTACCACCGGCATTGGCACGGCATGGCCCATCAACAACACCTGTTTTTTGCTATCCAACGTTGCCAAAATGGTACGAAGCCCAGTTGCATTGCTCACACCGGTCAACACTGCCTGAATGTCACGATCGTCGTTGAGCAGGGCAACAATCTTGGTGCCAATTTGCGAAATAATTTCAGGATCAATGCCGGAGGGCCGCTGATCAACAACCAGCAACGAAACGTAATATTTTCTCATTTCACGGGCGATAGTACCAAAAATTGTTTGGCGAGCAGCCTCTGGATTTAAAAATTTATGGGCTTCTTCAATAGTTATCAGCAACTTGCGCGGCTCATCGCTTTTATTTTGCGAAGCCAAAAACTTTTCAGTCTTTGCCATATATTCTTCGTGAATGCGGCGCGTTAAAATGTTGGCAACCAAAAGATAACACAGCATTGAAGTCTGATTACCAAACTCCAAAATAACGTGAATACCCTTATCCAAACACTCCATCATGCGGTCGATAATCGAATTGCTCGATGTTGATCGTTGCAAAAAAGGAAACCGCTCTATGCGCTTAAGCTTGCGGTACAAAGCACCAACCGACTCCACATGTGCACCAATTTGGTCGGCAAATTCTTTGAGCGTGCCCTCTTGGCTCAAGAGCACTTCAAGCCACTGCCCTCGATACTTGCTAGCAATCAAATAGGCAGCTTCAAGCGCTGTTGGATGCAAGTTAAGTTCTTGCTGCAGCGACATCACATCTTCAACATGAATGTCTTGATAGCTCAAAACAACTTCATAGTCCGGCGTGCAACCGCGACGACGCGTTGCATCTGGATCGAGCGAAAAGATAGCAACTTTGTTGGGAAACAATGTCTTTAAACCTTTAACAAATGAATGCCCACCGCCCTCTTTGCGAGCCTGATAGCCATATTCACTGTGCATATCAAAAATCAAATTAACTGCTTGCTCACTTTTAACCATACCCGCCAAAATGAGCCGCGTGATAAACGTTTTACCCGTTCCCGTTTTACCAAAAATACCATTACTACGCTCGGTAAAACGCTCAAGGTCTAAACAGACTGGCGTTTTCATGTCCAGCGGAGAGCCAATGTGAAAGTACTTTTTGTCTAATTTTTCATCACCAAAAATGTCGGCCACATCTTGCTCACTGGCATCAAACACTTGTGCAAAATGACCGGGAATAGTTTTTACCGGCATTTTGTGATTGTGCTGGTCAATCATAAGCATGGGCCGTAATTCAACTTTAGCGTACATATCACGCTGCTTGAGCATTTCGGTCAACAAGGCCTCGTCCGGCGACGGCGGAAAGAGCAAAATGTCGGGATGTGTAACTTCTAGCTGCAAGTCGGTGATTAACGAAAAGAAACGGTAGTGCTTACCAACAATAGAAACAAACTTGCCCGTCTTAATTTCTTCCAACGAACAGTCTGCGTTTAAGCGCATTATTAAGCCTTCAACCAGCGAGCCAAGTAGCACGTGTCCAAGACATTTACGATTTTTCTGATCAACCATGAGCGCTCCTTATCCAGGTATCAACGTTTTAACATTCTTTAACTAATACCACAAAAGCGACAACATGTAATCGTTCATGCGCCAAAGAAAGATGAATAGTAAACTTTGGCAGCTGCTTGCCAATTTTGCGTTCAAATGCTTGCCAGTCTACACAAAGCTGCGGAATCTCCCACGTTTGCTTAATAACCTGCACCTGCTTGCATAAAAATAAAAACGAAAAGGTCGTCTCAGTAAAGCCCAGCTGCACCAGTGCTGCACTCAGCGCTTTAAAAAAAGCCTCTTTGGCGGCAAAGCGCACCGCCAGTTTTTGCGCTTGATCATGAGCAGACAAACGTGCAAAACCGCATTCACTCAGCTCAGAGTCTGAAAATATTTTAGAAAGTTGTTCACGAGAAAAAGAAAGCCACGCGTTAAAGCGCGCAACTTGGGCAATATCAGTACCAACACCAACAATCATGCTTCTAGCTTTTGGTCCAATGAGCGATACATAATTGCCTCTTGAATATGCTTGCGGTCAATCTGCTCGCTTTGGTCCAAGTCGGCAATAGTACGCGCTATTTTTAAAATTTTATGATACCCACGCATGCTCAAGCCCAAACGGTCAAAAGCCAGCTTAACTACACTTTCTGCACCATCAGTCAACTTACAAAACTGCTCGATTTGTGTTGAACTCATAAACGCATTGCGCATGGCACCAAAGCGACGCTCTTGCAACACAACCGCGCCATTAACCAGCTCCAACATTTGAGCAGAGCTCATGCTTGCAAGCTCAACGCTCTTAATCTCTTCATAATTTACCGCAGAAACGTTGATATGCAAATCGATACGGTCCAACAACGGGCCAGAAAGCTTGCTGATATAATTTGAAATTTTTTGCTCAGTGCACACACATTTCTTTTTCTTGTCGCCATAATACCCACACGGGCACGGGTTAAGGGCTGCCACCAACAAAAAGTTGGCAGGGAACTCAACCGCGCAACTGGCACGCGAAATAAGCACTTTTTTATTTTCCAACGGCTCACGCAACACTTCAAGCGTTGGCCTGTTAAACTCTGTCAACTCGTCCAAAAATAAAACACCGTTGTGTGCCAAACTAATTTCGCCAGGTCGCGGGCTTGAGCCGCCACCAACCAAGCCAGCCTGCGAAATGGTATGATGCGGCGCACGAAATGGTCGATGCACCATCAATGAACTTTTGCCCAGCTGACCAGCAATGGAATAAATTTTTGTAGTTTCAATAATTTCATCAAACGACATCGGCGGCAAAATGGTAGCAAAGCGCTTGGCTAACATTGTTTTACCAGAGCCAGGCGGCCCAAGAAATAAAATATTATGCCTACCAGCTGCCGCAATTTGCAAAGCACGTTTGGCTAAAATTTGCCCTTTAACTTGATCAAAATCAAGCAGATGGTTTTGCAACGTTGTTTGAACATTGTCAAACGACGACGGCGTCGGTTCAATAGCGAGCTCGCCGCGCAAGTACGCAACCAGCTCTGGCAACGATTCAACGCCAATAATATCGATACCTTTAATTAAACTTGCTTCATGCGTATTTGCTTTGGGAATGATAATGCGTTTCTTACCGGCTTTAAGAGCACCATGCGCAATCGACAACACCCCTTTTACCGAGCGAATAGAACCATCCAGTGAAAGCTCGCCCAAAAACATGGTCTCAGCAATAAATGCCGGCGCAAGGTCAATCAGCTTGGCTGCTTGCAAAATGGCAACAGAAATAGGCACGTCAAAAAGAATATGCTCTTTTTTAAGCGAGGCTGGGGCAAGATTGACGGTAATCATACGCTCCGGCAGACGAATGCCGCTATTTTTTATAGCAGCGCGAATACGGTCTTTGCTTTCGTTAATTGCCTTGTCGGGCAAACCAACGATATAAAACTTGATCATACCAAAAGAAAGATCCGCTTCTACCTGAACCTCGTGAGCGTCGATACCGACCGTTGTTGCTGAATAAACTTTTGCGTGCATAATAATCAAAAAAAATTTCTTATGTGAAAACAAACAATACTTTTGCCGATAAATAAAGCAAAGTAGGTATAGCACTATTTTTTCTAATTTGCAAAAGATGTTGCTTGATCAAGATTTTTTGAGAGAAAGCTTACTCTACAAAGCCATGATTAACTTCAAACAATCTCACTATTTTTTTGCTAGAATAACCCATCTGAACTAAATGCCCAGGCGTACGCCCATCACTATCGGCAAGGCGGACATTGACACGCGCATAAAACAGCTGCTCTACCGCATAGTCATTATTAGATTCAACAGCAACGTGCAGGGGTGTTTTGCGCTTTGGATTAGCATTATCTTCTACATGAGCACCAAACAAAAGAAGCTGAAGAACAATCTTATTATTTTTAAGACGAATAGCCTCATGCAACGGCGTACCATTGATTCCCTGAATGTTAATATTTGCTCCAGACAAACACAACAATCGAACTTTCTGATAATCGTTATCACGAACTGCCTGCATTAAAGGATCTTGTTCTTCAAGCGGCGAAGGAGTGCGCGAAGCAACTCTTTTTAAAAGGCAGCAAAGGCTTCGCGAAGAGCTTATTTCTGAATCTTCATCATCTTCTGAACTTGTACCAAAAGATTCTACATCACTCCAATCATCACTTGAGCTAGCCCAACGCGAACTATGGCTCCAATAACTTGTATCATCAGAACTTGACTCATCAACAGGCCCGCACTCATTAAAACAATGCCCAGAAGATTCTTGTTCAAAGAAGCCTGTTGGACTTTTTACCATACCCTGCACACTTGAAAACCCACACAATAAAAGAAAAATTATTAGTAATCGCTGCATAACAATTCCTAGCGCTTCTCATTAAAAATATAAAAACAAAATAATATAACACAGAAGAATGCGTGAAAAACCACCAACCCCCAAACACAAAAAGAGTAAAGCACAACTGCTCTAGCTTTTTCAAGGGAAAGCAAGTTTATAGTTATTAGTCACTGAATTCAAGAGATATCATGCGCTCAAACTAAAAGAGCCCCACCAGAACAATCTGGTGGGGCTCTTAAAATTAACGTCTAAATGTTTAGGATTTTGCTGAACGCTTCTTAGAACGTTTTTTTGAATGCTTGTTAGAGTTTTTAGAACGCTGCTTAGAACTTGTACTAGGAACCGTTACCGCAGGTTTTGGAAACAATGCAATAATGTCTGGGTTCTCAAGAACTTCTGCCAAATGGGCAGGTGTATAGCCATTCTTGTCCATAAGATTTGTATTAGCTCCAGCTGCAAGCAATATACTAATCGCATAGACATTATCAGCTTCTACTGCAACATGCAATGGCGTTTTTCCGGTCAAAGCATCTAACTCATTCGGATCAGCACTTTTTTGAATAAATTGCACTACCAAATCATTCTTGCTACAAAAAATAGCTTCATGCAACGACATACACTCTATCTCTCCTGAATCTGGCGAACTTTTACCAGAAGACAAAGAAGATGGCGATGAGGAACCAGGAGTAAACGGCGTTGCTGTTCTCAAAAACGGCAATGGCGATGGTGATCGAGAAGAATTTGGCGACCTACGAGAAAACTTGCTCAATATTGAGTTTGTACCAGGAGAAGGAGTTCGCAATCTACAAGGACTCAAAACAGGGCTGGGCATCTCAATCTCAAGATCGTCTAAATTTGGCATAATGTATTGACTACTTAACGACGACGATGTTGATGGTTGACTGCTTGCACCAAAATTTGGTAATTGACCTACTCTTTGCTCCAAAAAACAATCAGAATCATCAAACTTTAGATTATGTAAAGCTGATTGCTCCCATTCCTTGCTGACAGCAACGGGTAAACTACTTGGCACAAACGATGCAGAAACGGGCAATTGCTCAGAAACAATCATCGAAGATGATGACGATTCAGGAGCTTGGCCACGAAAACTAGCCCAATCAAAATCTTTATCCGCTCGCCTCATACCCCCAAAGGAAGGTGCTGGTTCAGCCGATGGTTGACGTGATGAAGATGACGATTCAGTAGGCGTATCAAGAAAAGCAGCCCAATCAAAATTCTTAGGGCTTCGTTGCATAGCACTAAGATTGAACGATAAAGATAACACGGTAAAAAATATAAATAATTTCTTCATAGAAATAACCTCTCTTTATTATAACAAGAACAAACAAAAGCTACTGTTTGTATCAAGTACTACTGAACAACGTCCGTATTGTTTAGCAGCATGGTAAACATGTAGTAATCCAAATGCTTAAAAAACTCTTGATGAACAGGCAATCTCTTAAGACAAAGAGACATGATGTACTGAAACTAAAAGAGCCTCGCTCAGAATGAACTGAACAAGGCTCTTTGAACTTAAAATCTAATTTATAGTGCAAAATTAATTGCAAAATCAAATTTCAAATAACTGACGCTTAGCGACGTGAGAAACCACCGCGGTTACCGTTGCCATTGCTGTCACGGTTTTCACGGGATCTTGCTTCACTTACTTTAAGTGAACGTCCACCAACGTCTTTGTTGTTCAAATCTTGAACAGCTTGTCTTGCTTCGTCGGATGAAGACATTTCAACAAATGCAAAACCTCTGGAGTTGCCTGTGAATTTGTCTTTAACGATGTTTACGGACTCAACGTTGCCAACTTGTGCAAACAAGTCTCTCAATTCATTTTCTGTAACTGAGTAACCAACGTTACCAACGAACAATTTGCGATTATTCATAACAATCTTCTCTGGAAATACGACTAACACAATATACCTACACGCCTCTTTGCCACATATCTTAAACATAAAAAATGGAACTTGACCAAAGAACTGATCTAGAAACATTCTCTTGAAGAACACACATGTAAAAGAGACTACATAGTCAGAGTGACACATCCAAAGCTAAATGTCAATTAATAACCGGCCCTCTTTTTCTCAGACCCCTCACAAATCAAGCATTTTAGCGAAATTATGACCAGGATTTAAAAGAATATTTAAATAGCCTCGAGAGAGCGTTTTAACACGAGAAAACCCTATTTTTTTCAAAAAATCATGTATTTTTGCCATTCCAGGCCCTGGTAAGGCCTGTGGGTCCTTAAGCTCAATTTCAACAAAACTGCCCAATTTGGGCAATTCATCAAAAGCCACCTCAAATTCTCCAACTCGACAGACCGTACGGCGCTTTTCTACAATAAGCCGCACAATGTAGCCCAGCGACAAAAAGAGGTCCATCATTGCCTGGCCGTCAACCACCTGAGTTTCGCACTCCTGGCATGAAACAATTGCCTCTAACTGCTCGTCAAAGGTACGTACCTTACTGGTCACAAAAGCCTGCTGGCCGGCTTGGCGCACCCGTACCAGCTTGGCATATTCAATAAAACCATGCGGCGAATCGAAGAAAAAACTTTCATACGGATTGTCAAAGTAATAGTCGTGCAACATTTGCGTTGGTTCCAGCTGCGTGTGCTGTGCCAGCCATGCGTGCATCAGAGCCATCTGTTCTGCATCAAGTTGCAACTTCATCTCAACTTCATAAATTTTCATAATATTCCTGCTTAAACTAACGTTGGAGTTAAAAATATCAACAACTGCTTGTCCACTTTTGCTGTACGCCGCCCTCTAAAAAACCAACCAAAAAAGGGAATCTCTTGCAATACCGGTACCCCCGTTTGCGACTTTTCATTCCGCTCTTCAATCAGCCCACCAATCAACGTGGTCTGCCCGCTGCTCAACAAAACCCTGCTCTTTGAACGCGAGGTGCGAATAGTGTAGTTAAACGTGGTACGCACGCCGTTGGGAGCACTCACGCCCTCGGCAGGAATTGTTGGTTGTGAAACCATAGAATTTTCAATAAACACATCTAAAAAAACCGATTGATGGTCGGGAGAGACTACCGGCTTTACCGAAATTTTCATACCAATATCTTTGTAATTGATGGTGTTAACGTTGGTAGGCTGCCCTTCAACCGTTTCTTGCAACCTAATTTCTTGTGGCATTTCTTCACCAACCAAAATTTCTGCCGTCTCTTCACTTTTAATTAACAGCGTTGGCTTCAAAATAGTTTTTACTTCATTGCGATTTTCCGCAGCATTTAACAGCAGGTTAAGTCGCTTGGTTTCCAAAGTTCTATTACCAAAAATAAACGGGAGCTTCAAATTAAAACCGCCAATCAGGTTGGTTGGAATAAAGTTTAACGACCAGGGAAAAAGGGTTCTAAATGGATCATTGGGGTTTGCCGGATTTGTAGCACCAATACCAAGCCCTGCAAAACCAGTATGCTTTAAACTGGCACGCCGGTCATAAATGCCCGACCAGTCAAAACCAATAGCATCTTCAAAATCTTTTTCAGCCAGCACCACCCGCGCTTCAAGCCGCACTTGCGGTATTTTTTTATCAATCTCGCTCAAGCACAGTTTTAGATCATCACTTTGTTGCTTTGACGCTCTCAAAAAAATCTTTCTACCTTCATCGTCAAAAACCAAATATTCGCCGTTCTTGCCCGCTTCTTTGCCTACAATACCCTGCCACAAGTTTTCAACCCGCGTTTTAAACGCGGCATCCCAACGCGCATTATACATGGTCACACACACACTTTGCAGTGATCGCTTGCCGGCAACGCGCAACCGCATGGCCATAATGCCGGCAGCCACGCCCGCACGCACCACTCGCCACACACCAACGTCTTTGATCAGCGCTAAGCGCGGCACATGATTGTTCAACAAAATATTGAGCGCTGAGCCTAACGAAATATCATTAAAATCAAACGCTGGCACTTTGCCCTCAACATCACTGTCTACCAAAATTTTAATACTCGAAAGTTTGCTCAGTAAACCTATCGCTTGTTTAATTTCAACATTTTTTAAATTGATCGTAATATTTTTTTTAATCAGCTCGGGGTTTTTATACTGCTCAGCAAGCGCGGCATAAACTTCATGGTCGGCAACGACTTCTTTTTTTTCAAGCACAAGCGGCCGCTCATGCTTTGGTGCTTTTTTTCCCTGCTTACTTTTAGCACGGCGCTTGCGATCTTTATCACTCTGATCTACCACCGCCCGCTTAACCAGCTTTTCAATATTTTCAAGCTGCTCCAGCTCTTTTGCCTGGTGCTCTTGGGCCATCAAGCTCAAGGTGGTTGGGGGCATTTCGGGCATATTATAATGCGAACGCACTCCCAAATCTTCTGACCTGCAAATAGCCGTGCACATAACAAACAAAAAACAGACAACATTACGATACATCATTAACTACACTCCTTTTTTCAAGAACCAAGAACCTAGTTCATCCAGAGTGTAGTAATCCTTTTACCACGTTGCAACCCAACCTTGTTTTTATGCACCAAGACAACACGATAGCCGCCAACACGGTCACCCTGAAAGACGGTGTGCTGCTCATCGTCGGCCAATGCAATGACCGCACCAATCGTTTTGCCCTGCCCCACAATACCCAGCAATTGTGGTTTAAACGTAGCCACGCGAGCCGCTCTGGTTTTCTTTTCAACAAAAAATGGGTCACGCAACATGACCGCCGGTTTTTGTGCGCACACAAAATCAAAACTGACTGTCACTAACCAACAAAAAATAATAAAATTTTTCATACTTGTGCCAATCGAACTAAGCGCATGGTTACATGGACCTGAACCTGTTGGTCGAGTGCGCGTTTACACCAACATTCTTTACACTTAACGGCGCGGCCATTCTTTTCAAGCTCACTCAAAAAAGCAACAATATTGCGATACGGACCACGCATTTTTAAGGTCAAATATTCTTTCTCTAAAAATCCCTTGGTACGTTTTGCAAGCGGCTCAAGCCCTTTGCACGCAACTTGGTGGCGCTTGAGCAAGACCAACACATCGTCAAGTACCCGCTCTGGCTGCCACGTGCGCACCAGTGCCTCATACTCCTGCTTGGTTTGCTCATGCGCAGCAACAACTGCTTTGTTTTGTTCAAGCACTACTTGCTGTGCGGCAACCTGCACCCTCATGCTACCACACGCCTGCTCTGCCTGCGCTATGGCATAACGCACTGGCCAAAAATATACCGCCGTCCAACTGGCACCAATAACCAACAACAAGCCCACCGTACAACTTAAGCGCATCCAAACAGACAAGCGACGCGTGTGCACCACCACCAGCGACTCATGCAACCAAAAAGGCATACTCTCTCCTTTTTTTCTGCCAAGCGTAATCAGAAAATAATCTGCATGTAAACAGTTTGATAAGTAAAACAAAACAAGCAAAGCCTTGCCGAAATTTTGCCTCGTTTACCAAACTAAGAAATGTATTTTTTATAAATTTTTTTAATTGGAAACCTATGAACAATAAAACAATCATACTTTTTTTATGGTGCTTTTTTTGCATACGAACCAGCATACCTGCTTCGATAACGTTAAATCCAGAAATACTGCTAGAAAAGGCCGAAAAGGTAGGCCTTGGGTACAAAGCAGCCAATCTCTTAATTTTGAAAAATTATATAACCCACCTCGATACTCTTAAAAAAACAACCGGCTACTCACTGCAAATCCCGGAATTTGCGGTTATACCTTCGCACGAAGTTCAGCAGTTTTTTAAAAAAAACAAGCTTGCACTAAAAAAACGCTGGAAAAAACTGTTACACAAATACTCTCCAGCAACACGTGAACAATTTGTAGCTAATAAAAAATTTTCTGAAAAATTTTTACATGATCTAAAAACAAAGATTGAAAAACTCATTGTACACCTCTTTACCACCAAACAACAAACAGAACAGGCAACACAAGATTTTTTTGTAGGCCTCAAGCAACAAACGCGTAATGAGCTGCGCAAAGTGATTGAAGCAGCAAAAACTATGAACAACAAACTCGTGGTGCGTAGCACCGGCAAAGAAGATACTGAAACACTTGCCAACGCGGGTGGCAACCAAACGGTTCTTAATGTTGAACCCAACGTGCCCGCCCTGGCTGCCGCACTAACCAACGTTGTTGCTTCTTACTTTTCTTCCCGCTCACTTACGCAACGCCTCAACGCCGGCGACCCAACACTCTTTGATGCACCTTTTACTCCCGCACTAGTGCAACTCATGATCAGCGAAAAGCCAAATGATAACAATCCTTCAACTATTACACGCTGCGGCGTTATGTTTACTCAAGATCCAAGTAGCGCAACATCGGGCAGCGTTAACGGCAAACTAGGCTGTACTTCTGGCATCACACTCATTCAAGCGTCGTACGGCTTAAACGAAGGCGTGGTCAATAGCACCGTACCAGTAGACACTTTTTACGTTGACCAAACAAACATTACGCACGCCATCATTCGCAAAAAAAATTTCAGGCTTGTTCCTGGCAGCACCAGCGGCAGCACAGAACAAAAACTCAATCCTGCAGCATTGATAGATGCTCCCGCATTGCAACAACCGGCCATTGTCGCGCTCAAGCTCTTGGCAACTGCTCTTGAAAACTTTTACCAAAAGCCAATGGACATTGAATTTGTAATTGATGAAGCACAAAAAATTATTTATATCGTTCAAGCACGCCCGCTGGTTCACAACCAAACGGGCACACCGCCAAACTGGCTAGACCGCGCTCAACTACACAATGCAACCATTTTTGAAGGAGCAACGGTAAGCGCTGCCAACAGCACTGTGCGCATAGTTAGCAACAAAGAACAGGTAATTATTAAAGAAACTATTGGCCAGGCACTCAGCGCTTATCACAATGTAGATCCAACAACAGTACAAGCAATTATTATTGGCACACCTGCTGCAACAACATCACACGAGGCAACCTGCTTTCGCAGTGATCTTAAACCGGTTATTTTTCTTGACCAGTGGCAAGAACTTGCGCAGCAAGCACACAATAAAAAAACGCTTCTTGTTGATGCTCAGCAAAGCCTTGTCGCCGTACTTGAAAAACCTGAAACTTTTGAAAACCTCAAACAAAAAAGTATTGTGCGCGATGGTTGGGTCTGCTACCCAGCGCCCACACAACTTTCGTGCCTTGCAACCAGCAACACCCACGCTCACACGATTCTTGATCTGGACCAAACAACGCGCTACAGCACACGTTTTTTACAAAACTGTCTTTCAACGCTTGCCACTACAACCAATGCAACCGAGTGCCGCACAACATTAAGCGCCCTGCTCTCTTGTTGGCACAACGCATTAGAACCGTACCAGGAAACGGTGGCAGCGTATGACTTTTTACAACAAGAGTATAATGCGCTTCTCACCAATTTTCTTTCCTGCGCAGACCACGTACAACTCATGCTTAAACACCAACCAGGCAGCCCCTTGCACATCAAACGCTTACTGCCCATTAAAGCACTGGAAGCACTCATAACCCAATCACCAAACAGCGCTCTTGTAAACAGCCATTCGTTTACGCATTTTTTAAAAACGGTACAAAACATAGCAGCTATTAAGCATGAAAAAACCAGCCAACAACAGGTACTGTTAACAAAACTTGGTAATGAAATTTCGTACACACCAGCACTTGCACAACGCTGGAGCGCGCTTGTTAACGCTTTACCAACTGCAGCACTGGAGCAATGCGCCAACATTATTGCCATGATAAACAGCTACAACATTCTTGAGTTATGGTTTCACACGTCGGCCAGCCAGCACCTTAAAACAATCAAGGAGCATTCTTTAGAACCAGAGCAAGCAGAAAACATAATTACTATATTTGCCCAAGAAATTCTGACCGATCACGATTTTTTAGAAACACTTCATACAAAAAAAACAGTACTTGAAACTATGAATCTAGAACACGCAGCCGACCCCGCAACATTTACTAGTTGGTGGCACAACGTTACTACAAATATTCTTGATTATTTCGTGAAACAAAAAAGCTTTGCTGCTTCATTTAAAACAAGCCAAAAACTAGGCAGGCTTGCTGCAGTACAACTTATGCAACAGCTCGTCAGTTTTTTTGACAATGCTCTTAAAGCAGTAACCAGCAGTAACAAATTTACCCAAACAAGCGACAAAATTACTACGTTTAAAAAAATGCTCATACAGTATTTTGCACTATTACAATCGTGGTGTTACAACCTGCCCAATGTAGAACAACTATCTTCTTACAGCACCAAAAATAAGAAAGATTCTAGCCCAAAAAATCTCTTCATCAAGGTTGATACTATTTTGCAGGCAGCAAGCGCTACCGACCCCAACCAGCTACGCACCACAACACCTGGCTTTAACGTTGCCAATGCAACCATTGGCTCTGGGGCAAACTGGGAACGCACACACCCCAACACGCTCGAAGAGATATTTACGTTTGTGCATCAAAGCTTACTTGCTGTGTTAAGCACACTTACACAGCACGAAATTTCTTTACACAATTTTGGCGCAATCCAGCAAATGCACGACTTTTTACTCAACAAAACAAACCTCTCAACGCATTCAGCTAAAAAGATCAACGTTATTGGCGTTGATGTGCAAGGACCACTACTGCGGATTAACTACAGCTTCCCTCAGCGCTTGCACAGTGCACTTGCCACACTTACTTTTGATAAAACAACGCAAACGTGCTCACTACAATTTTCAATGATTGGATTTAACCACAACGGCCGCTGGGAACGCTGCCTGGATTTTTTAGAACTCAAGAGCATGGTTAAAGGCATACCACTAGTCAAAGCCGAAGTTTTAGGCCAACGATTTAATAGTGCGTGGCAATGGCAGCTTGACGCCACAAAGCCAGAAAAGCACATCCTGTACCTTTCCGATCTTTTTAAAATAGCGACCATTATTGCTTATCAATTTAACACGTTGCTGGGAAGCAATGAAGATAAGCTTTTTGATCCAACTATATCAGGTTCCATTGCCAAGATTTATGAGAACACAGACCGATCAGAATCGTATCTCATTTCTCACAAAAACGCACTACCAACACCTGCAGCAAAAAAAGCATTTTTTGATAAAGCGGCACCTGTAGTTATACACCTCTCACGCCACAAGCATCGCGCGCACTGGCTGCTACCACAAGCACTTGCGTACATTCGCACAAACCCAACCCTAATCACCAACGAGTTGTTCAGCGAGGTTGTTGACATTGCCAACAAGCTTGCCACACCCGACAGTGACTATGCATTGGAAACAGAAATTTTTTTATACCGCAAACAAACCAATGCAGACAATGGGCCAAATCTTAGCGAAGCAAAAAAACGGTTTTATCAAACAACGGTAGAAAATTACTATCAGATTATGCCTCCAGAACGCATTCAAGAAGTACGCGGTAACGCAAACAAAAATAAAACAACCAAGGGCATGCTTGCTTTGTGTCTTGAGCTGCTCAACACTGCCACCACAACCTCACGAGCACAGAATAACAACGGTACTGATAAAAAAAATTAAGGAGCCCCTTGCGGGACTCCTGTAAAATATTTATATCATCTTTTTACGATTAAGATGAAGATGATGCACCCGAGTCAGTGAAATATTTAGCCATAACAGTAGCCAAAGATGTTTTCTTTTTTGGACTTAAATAGCCTGCTTGAATGTACAAATGCAACAGGTTTGCACAATCTCTAGCTAATTCCTGGTTATTTGGACCAGCTCCGGGTTTATTAAGAAAGGCTATAACCATTGCCAAAAATGCTTTACTCTTGAGCCCTGCTCGTAAACCAGTAAAGATCATAAGGCCCATTGCTTCTTGCTTGTTATAATGTTGTATCAAGTCCAAAATATTAACCCCTGCAACGGCTGCATCGCCAAGTAATAATTCTGGTGAAAGAGCTTTCATAAATTGTGAATACTTGTGTTCTCTTGTGGAGTCATTCTTCCAGCCTAGAATTGCAACAGCTTGACTTGCCATAGCACCAAAAGCCAAATGCAAAGAACTTTCAATCATGTCACGTCTCAAGTTTTCAGCTTCTACCTCAGACAACTCCTTGGTAGACAAGTTACCGGATGCATCTTTATACGTGATCTTGGCACCCGTAATCAAAATACCTTTATAAAAATCATAAATATAATTTTGCGAGCCTTTTTTCAATGAACCCAATTCACACACCCACCCAATTGGATCGTAGCCAAGAGCACCTGTTGCTAAAGCAAAATCTGTATCGATAACTTTTTTTGCCGCATAAACTTTACCCTGGCCAGGCACAAGCCTTGTTCTTATATAACCATCCAAAGCACTTGCATTATTTTTTGTTGGAACGGTAGGTATCTTAGCAACACTTTGGTTTATGCCCGACTTCTTATCAAAACGCTTAACCACTTTTTGACTTGGAGTTTCTACGGGTAGCACAGGAGGAGTTGGCTGAGGCGTTGAAGAGGATGGCGGCGTTGGAACAGTTGGCAAGGACTTCGTTAATTGCTCTTCCAATTCTTTTACTTTGTCATCTGCATCGTCAATATCTTGCTCTTCTTTGGCTATTTTTGCCCCATCACGTTCGTTAATCGCGGTAAGCAACATGCGCGTTGTAATCATAATAAACATATGGCGTTGCACTTGAACACCAGGAGCATTATAAATGGCATCCAAAAATTTCCCATCTTTAGCCTGTCCCTTCTTTGCAAGAACACCTGCTGGCGAATATTCACAACAAGCATCAAGAAGATCTGAAAGCGCCGAACCGTTACCCTTTACATATTCTAAAATTTTATAAGAAAGGTACTTTGATGGAGCTACATAATTAGCGTTCTGCCCAATGTAATACAATATTGCATTAAGCGCCCACACAAGCAGAACAGGCTCATTGCCGCCAGCATTAAGCAAAGAATAAGCTGAAATTAAACTTGGACGCCTGTATTGTAACTTTTTAATAATCTCATCATACGCCTCTTGCGTATTCAAAATATTTTTCTCAATAAGATATCGAAAAAGATCGACCGCTTGTCTTAGCTTGTTAACATTCGGCTCCATCGGATCCATGTAATTAAAGGTAACTTTGCCGTCACTTGATAAGAAATCTATCAACTTATCTTTGGCAAAAGCCAAAACAGCTTGATTGTCTTTAAGATTGTCCTGAGTGCGCACAATCGTAAACCAATCGGTATAGTCTGGAAGACCGCTTCCTCCTGGAGGAAAAGCCTTCAACCCTGCCTCAACTTGAGGTACCGTCATCGAAGCCCCCTTTGGCCCAGACTCTACTCCCATTTGGGCAAAAGCATGATATTCATGCAACATTACTGCAAAAGTATCTTTGCAAAATTGGCGAATAGCTGCGGATTCACTATCAAATGCACCACTTTTAACCTGAGCAAGAATTGCAAAAAATTCCTGACGCTTTTGTTCAATAGTTGTAACATTTTGTGCATCAGCAACAAGTGCCGCATCGAGCGGCAAGGTATTGTACGGGTCAACCCACGCACGATACACGGCATTCAACGAATTAACATCAGTGGCAGAGCTTGCAAGATCTTCAAATTGGGCTTCTTGGGCATTTTTTAGGGCATCAAGTTGCTGTTGAAGATTTTCGATCTGACTCTTTACTACATCAACATCAGATTGGGAAATGCTTGCACTGGCCTGCAAAGTAGCAATTTGCCCTTTCAAGGCAGACAAAGCCCCTTCAAAAACGGCTTTGTCTGGTACGGCAACCGGCCCAGAAGTTCCAGTTATTGGTGGGGTTGGTTTTGGTAGCGGTACTGGTGGCGTTGGTTTTGGCGAAGTTGCATGCACCAACATATGCAACTGGTGGGCTAACTCAACCTGCTTTGCTTTTAAAATCTCAAGCGTTTGCCGTAAATCATTAAGAGGCCCGGCGGCGCCATGCAAACTGGAACAAACAAGAAAAAAAATGGGCACAAAAAAATACTGCTTCTTCATACAAACTCCTTCTGCTTATCCAAAAAATTGAAAAAAGACTATTGTTAGTAAAGCAAAAAGATAATTCTTCGAGCAAGATTTTTTAAAATCAACACAAAAAGAAAGGCTCAATAAAAAAAGGACCTCTCAACAATGAGAGGCCCTTTGCGTGACTAACTAAAACTAAAAATTATTCAGCTACTACTTCTTCCCGAGAATCACTGTCATCACTCACGCTTTCTTGAGTAACAGGAACCTCTGGCTGTTCTACCACAGATCGAAACGGCACCGCCGCTGGCACAAAACCAGCTGGGCGTTCTTGTGGAACAATCATTTGTTGGGGCTCAACTGTTGGCACAAGATTTGTTTGCTCTTCCTGTGGTGCAAATTTTTCAGCATAATAACGCTCAATAAATTGTTCTTGAGCTTTTGTTTCAATTGAATGAGGTCTCAGTCTGCGAACCAATGCAATAGCATCTTGCGGTTTCATTGCTTTTTTTGCAACAAACCAACAGGCCAAAACGGTGCCCGTTCTGCCCTGGCCAGCAGTACAATGAACCACAGCTCCCTTATTTTTTGCTTGAACTTCATCTACTTTAGTAACGAAAGTTTCTATTTGTTCAACTGTTGGAGTATGAAAATCTTTAATTGGCAGATGCAAAACTTCAATAGCAACATCGTCTGGCACAGTAAGACCTGCAAGCATACTTTCGGTTAATGAAACAATAAGTCCAATACCCTGATCTTGCAAAGCATAAAAATTACCAACATTGGTTGGACGAGCCATGCCAGCAAGACGCGCATTTTCCTCGGTATTTACAAACGAAAAATTGCGCGGCAAAGAATTGGCAGCACTGTGCAACGCACCGGTTAAGCCAAAAATAGCGAACAAAGAGAAAAACTGCTTTTTCATAGTAAAATTCCCACACATAACAACAGACCAAATCAACCTCACTACTAAGTTTAACATACTTTTGATTTTTAAGAAAAAGGGGCTTTTTTTAAACAAAAAGCCCCTTTTTCTTGAGATATTACTAAATTAAGCCATGATAAGAACTATCTAACACATTCTTCAGCTGCCCGCCTTTTAAAGTTTGATTTATAAATGGCTTTCTTGCATTTTCAAGCAACTGGGCCTGTGCCTGAGTATAAATCTTGTTTTGTATATTTTTAACTAAAAGATCATAGTTCTTTTGAGCAAGATAAGAATAATTATCCCCATTGTTTGCACTAGAAACCGATGTGTACTGAACAGCATAATTTTGTAAAAAAACATCATTTTTATAGCCAGCTTGCAACAAAATATGTACCAAGATAAGACTTAAACGGCGCAAACTACCACTAGTTTGTAGTCGAGCAAAAACTTCGTCCGGACTATCAAGTAAAACCGGCACCGAATCAAAAACCCTTTGAAGATTTTGCCGCTGTTCTGGCGTTGCTCCAGGAGCATTGTTGTCGGCAAAATGGCTAGAAAGGTCAGCCAATAAAGCTGGTTTCGTGGGATATAAATCACCAGGTGCAGACGCACCAGAATTATAATACGTCCATGGGCTTGGTGGTGGCGGCGTATCAAGATCTACTTTGTATGCTTTGATACTATTTTCTTGCTCTTCCGTTTCTATTGAGTGTGGACGCTTGAGCCTCACTTCATCAATCGCTTCTTGGGCCGTTATATTTTTTGATTTAACAAGCCAACAAGCAAGCATAGTCCCCGTCCGTCCATAGCCACCAGCACAATGAACAACAAGCGGCTGATTGGCTTCAACACTTGCCAGAGTTATAAATTGTTTAATTTGTGCAAGCGTTGGCGGCGCAAAGTCTTGAATTGGGATTCTTACGTTGCGCAGCGTACTCCAGCCTGGCACACCCAAAGCACTGGTAAACCATTCCTGTGGCAATTGCGTCTCATTTGTCAACGAAACCAGATTCTTAACACCTTCAAATTGTAATGCTTTAATGTACGCAAAAGAATAAGGTAAAGCCATGCCACCTACCCGGTGAGGACTATCGTCAATCCAAGAAAAATTATTCCCTTCAAGAAGCTCTTTTAATCGCGCTTGCAAGTTCACTGCATCACAAAACTCTAATAGTTCAATCACATTTTTTAAAACAAGCTGATTGCCATAAATTTGTGCATTAAATTCGTCCCAAAGCTTATCTTTTGTTACTTCATTAACACTTGTTGCCAAAGGGTAAAAAGCCTTGAAAACTTGTACCCCATTTTGACCAGACAAAACAAGCTCCATGTTTTCATCAAAGAACTTTTTCTTAGAGTTTTGAATCTCGGTATCAGTCCCGGCCAATTTCGCACCCGCAGGCCCAACAAATGAGGCTACTGATGAACCCGCAGCGTTAAGATTCATGAGCTGATCATAGACCACAACTGCTTGCGCTGCTTCTTTAACTTGTGCTGCTCCTGCTCGCCCCGGCTGCTGCGCTTGTTGCAGAAATGTTTGCAGATTAGTATTTGCAACTGTGGAATAGGGAGAACCTCCCAAGCCACCAGAACTATTCACCGACTTAAGGCTCGCAAAGAAATCAGGACGCTTCTTAATTAAGTTAACAAAGTCTGTCCAAATATCTGCAGAAAATTTAGAATAATAAGTTTTTGTAACAATCGTATTAAATATCTGCTGTGCTATTGCATGTTTAAATGATCCAATACCTCGAAGATTATCCATTTGTCTGGCATGATGATCATTTTCACGCCGCGCTAACGTTTGATAAATATTTTCTTCAGATATTCCATAATATTCATCAGCTGGAACGTCATGAGGATAGGCAGGACTTCTATTGCCTCTAAAGAAAAAGATATCGGCATTAGCAGCATAAGACGTCTTACTCAGCAATTTATCCATAATCGCTAGAGTACCCTTCCAATATTTATCGCCAGCGGTTCCTGCTGGAATATACTCAAGTACACGGTCAAGGTACATATGCGGGTAGCTTTTTTCAGATAATGATTTTTCAATTATTTTCTTTGCAAAGCTCTCTTTTAAAGCAAGTGTTTTTAACAAATTATCAACAATAAAAGTATACGTTGTGTTTTCTTTTGTTATCATGGAGTCACTGCCATCAGTAGCATATGAAAGTCCGTTGTGGCCAGTTGGACCATCATTGGCTTGACGCATAGCCTTTGCCAAAATATTTATTGTAGGGAGATATGGAGCAAGCTTGAATCGCGCAATATCTTCTTTGGTCACCGTCCACCAAAAAGTAACCGCCTTCTTTTCTGGCGTAACTTCAACTTGTTTAAGATCTAATGCCCATGCAACCGCTTGAGCATAGTCACCAATTTTATAGAAACGACCCCACTCGTTTTCGCCACTCGTTCTGCAACCAAAGCGAGCCGTGTCAGTTTTTTTGTTGTATTCAAGAAACAGAGTTGCGCTATGAGACCTCAACGGATAATTATACTTATAACCAAGAGTACCTTTACTAAACGAAAGCCCCATCAACGTTGCATGATTACCATGCGTACCAAAACCTACTTTCTTAATGCTATCAATTTCTGCAAGCAAGTCTTTGAGCAACTGCGGCAACGCTGGAGCATCTTTACTTGCCAGCGCCACAACAGAAGTCTTACCCAAAAAGAAACTTGTTACATTAATCAAACTTTGATGAATAAAGGTAAAAATATCTTCAAACGTGTTGACAGCTTGAAGAGAACCTCCTGCTTTATTACCAATCACAACAAGCGCTACGTTAAAATTGTTAGAGTTATCAAGTTGAGCAGCATCGTAAAGCTTGGCTGCTCCAGATAAGCTTGTTGTTGCGGCTGCTAACTTAACAGTCACGCCAGTATCAAAAGCGGTACCGTAATGCCCACCAAGTTCTTGATACGGACTAATGCCGGTAAGCAGGCGTAAATATTCATCTAGCATTGTTTTAAAGGTGAAAAGTTTGTTGTCGCGCGTGTTAAGTTTAGGATTTGCAGCACTAGTAACCACTTCATACTCACTACTTGCTTTAACTGCCTTTATTGACTGATCGAACGTATCAATAAATAAATCTAACAGTGACAACACCGCCACTTTACCTATATCGCCAGCATTTTTGTATGATTGTACAAACGCAGGGTCAATAAGCTCAGTAACAATACCAGTAAGCAGCAACCATTGCTTATCAAACTTTTTACGCTGAGCAAATATTTCAGGCTTTAAAAATTTAACACGCGCAATTTTCTCATTTACCGTATTCAACAGAGCTTTATCGTTATTGAATGCCGTTACAAGAGAGATCAGAACTTGCTGAACTGGTAGGGCTTGTGTTAAATCTTTTTCCTTTGCCGGTTCAAAAAAATCAGTGTGCAGCCAAACGGTAAGCAACCCAAGCTTACCCAAGGTTGCTACCGCTTCACCAAAATCTTTTTTGTGCTGCTTGCCACCAACATCACCCACCTTGGCAACAAACTGAATCCACTTGTCACTCACTACTTGATTAAGTGCTTCGTCTGCTATTTTTGCATACTGAATAACTTTACCTTCTTGTTTGATTTCAGGCTCAACAAGCCCTTTCTCTTTGAGTCTTTGAATAGCAATCGCTTCAGGTTTTAAAGTACGCAAAACAAAATTGGCAAGTGAGAATGCATTAAGTACCTGATCCGCCTCTGGCTGCTGAAACAATAATGCTTCTAAGAAACGTACCGCAAATAATCGTTTAATATAATCGTCTGTCCCTTTTACAAAATTACGTGTTTGCAAAATATGATGTCCAACCTTAGCCAAGGTATATTTAAACAAAGCTATTTTGTTAGTTAAATCTTGATCTAGCGTTATTGATTTTACATAAAATTCCATACGCTGTTTAATAACCATCAAAAGAACCAAAAAGCTTATCCGTAGATTCTTTTCATCGGCACCTTGTGCCACAGTGTCAAGCATAGTCATAATTTGCGGAGCCAATGCTGCTTGGTTTTTAGTCGATTTAAATGGGGCAAGGAAAGCTTGAAGTTCCGCTGCGCTCACTCCTTCTTTAAGTTCTAACTCTAATTCTTTAAGTAAATCATCAACCTTTGTAGCATCAAAATCTGCCGGTGCAATGCTAGAAAGCAACGGCGATATTGGATAATTTTTCCAACCTTCAAGAATATCATTGGTATTTTTTAAATCTTGCAACGTTTGCTTTGAATCCCACTGAACCACCAGCCCCTGTTGTGGGTCGACTAAAAACTTTGCACCAGGCTCACTGATCGCATCGATAAGTTTATTAATACCGGTCATAAAAATAACCGGCTTTACTGCTGTACGAAATTGTGTTCCCTCATGCGATGTTGGTGGCGCATGCTGCCCCACCACAACGCAAGCTACACGTTCTTTTGTCTTGCTATGCATGTACGTATCAAAAGCCTCACCCATAGTACTTTTAACAATTATTTGGTTGCCATCAATCAGTCGAACAGCACCATCGGCTGGAATAATTGTTTCTCCCTTAAAAACTTCTCCCGTTAACGCTGCAGGGTTGGCAATGTATGACGGCTCTCCCTGATTTGGATTATGCGTAATTGGACGAGCTTGCACCAAGTACAATGTTGAATCATTTCTATCAATAACAAATTCAACGTCCATTGGCTTGAGGTAATATTCTTCAAGAACATTTGCCAACAGCTTGAGCATAAGTCCTTCGTACGATGTCAGTACTGGGCTCATGGCAAGATCTGGCGGATTATCGCGATCTTCAAGTTTAGAATCTTGGTTAAGAGAAGGAAATTTCCTAAATGGCTTTGGTCGCACAATTGCATACATTTTGTCAAAATCGCTCAGATAGTAGGTATCAACACCAACAAGACTGTTGACCACCCCTTCATTGTGCCCATACGCGGCATCAATAGCCACAATGCCAGTTGAACGAGCCTTGACAGAATAATCCCAATGCTCATTCAAGAGATCTTTTTTTGCAATCCCCCCGCCCGGCTCTTCGGTAAACATAACACCACATGCTGGTAATCTTCTTTCTATCATTTTGTTGTCAGGCAAAACTGGCTCTATTTGCACAGCAACATAATTGTTTGGGTTTGCAACAGATGCAGCTGTTAGAACACGCACGGCGAGGACTATAGCTTCTGGTGTAGGCGCAACATTTTGAAAGTTTGTACCATTAGTAAGCGATACCTTAACCTGCCATCCTCCTTTTTGAGCTGCTTTTAACATACCATCAAGATCAGACTCTTGTGTGTTAAAAAATGCATCCAATGAATTTTTGCTTGTAGTTTTAAAGGTATCCCATTTTTCAAACAAGTTAGGACCAGGTTTATTGAACGCTGAACGCACATTTTTTGAACGAATACCACGAATACGCTCTCCCACCATTCTTTGAATAAGCACTGGCGTAAATGGCTCATCAAATAACTCAGGATCACCACCAATCAAACGTTGCATAAAGGATTTTTCACTAAAATATGAACCAACTACCACACCCATTGCCAGCAAAATTTCTGACAGCTGCGGCGCAACGTTTGCAACACTTTCATTACCCCCGGCGTTTGCAAGCTTGTCGGTATCTTCTTTCCCGGTACTACGAACCATTAATGAACTTTTGAAACGTTTTATTTTTTCAAGTGTTTCATTAATGCCAACTTCAAATTGAGCATCAAAATCAAAGATACCAGAAACAACGTCAGGCTCTGTTGCAGCTGTATTAAAAATGGCCATAACATCATTTTCTAAGACCTTTAAATTATCCAAAAACGTTTTTGAAAAATTTTGATCGCGCTTAAATTGATCTTGCGCAGCCTTGTCAAAACGCGCTATAAAATCCGCCCAACGAGTTTTTATATCAAATCCATTTTTTAGCAAAAATGCTTTTATAGAATCTGACGAAATACCCTTAAACTCTGGCACACGTATTTTTAACTCATAAGAACCTGTTTTGTCGGCAATCAAGTTAGTCAAAATGCTTAATGCTCGAGATATCTTTTCAAGCTCTTGCAGATTTCCTGTTTTGTAACCATAGCCCTGAACTTCAGCAAAAACTCGCAATGCTTCTTTGTCGTGAGGGGCAATAGCAGCAATCAAGCTGGCAATCAATTGCGAAAGTTCTTTGTCGATATCTCTAAACGGTGCTGTATCATACGCAATAAAAGCAGCAGCGTCTGGGTTCTTTTCTTCTTCTTCATCTGATTCCCAAAACATGCCCTTGAAAGCACCCCAGATCTTCCCTGTTAAAGATTCTTCTTGCTGCTCTTGCGCTTTTAAATCCTTTACATATTGTCTCAGCGGCTTTTTGCTTTTAACAAATTCTTGGGCCTTGGTAAAACCGGTATTGTACTGACCCCACAACGCCTGCTCTTTGGCTTTTCTTGCTGCTTCTTTTAAATTTTTCTCCAATTCCTGCTTTTCTCTCAAATCAGTTAACGCTTGTCCCAACTGACCAAGTTTTGCTTTTAAGGCGGTAAGTCCACCCTTCAAGTTGTCTAGTGGGTTTGTGGCAGCTGTAAATGCATGATTATTAATAAAAAATAGCAAGAGAAAACACAGCACGTACTGTCTCTGTTTTTTATTCATTTCTTATCCTCAGCTTAGATTTAATTTTTTGGATTATGCGATTTACCAAAACTAAGAGTAAGTAATTAAAAAAATGAATATCAATAATTGAGAAAGATAAGCTCAATTATTCAGCAAAAAGAAGAAAATTCTCACAAAAAAAAGACCCCCAATTTCTTGGGGATCTCTAAAAAATCAAAGTAAATTATTTGGCTAGGCGCGATTGGTAGAACGTGCGTACAAATTGCTCTTGTTCAAAAGGGCTATTTTATTAAAAAAAGGCTATTTTCAAGACTATTTTTAACAAAAAATAACTTTAAAATTGACCTGGGTACCAAATTGTGGTACCATAAAATTAGTAAAAAAGAATAGATAGCCAAGGACTGTGAGTGAATAAAAAGCATAAAAAAACTTTAGAGCTCATTTTTAAGTCGCCACCGCAGCCTAACGTGCGATGGAGCGATATTGAATCTCTCCTCAGAAATTTAGGAGCTGAAATAAGTGAGGGCAATGGGTCACGGGTGCGTATCATACTCAATGATGTTAAAGCAGTATTTCACCGACCACATCCAAAGCCCGAAACAGACAGAGGCGCCTTGGTATCAATGAAAAGGTTCTTACAAAACGCGGGGATTAGTTTATGAATAATTTAATGCACTATAAAGGCTATTATGGCCACGTTACCTTTGATAATGAAGCAGAAATCTTTCATGGCGAAGTTATTGGACTGAAAGACGTTATCACCTTTCAAGGCAAAAGCGTTCAAGAGCTCAATAAAGCTTTTAAAGACTCTGTTAATGATTATCTTGCGTGGTGCCAAGAACGCAACGAAAAACCTGAGAAAACTTTTTCAGGCAATCTACGTATTCGCATTCCAGCAGAGCTTCATGCCATTCTAACCAATGAGGCTGCGTCTCACGGCCTCAGCCTCAATTCATACATTATCGAAAAGTTACAAAAATAAACTATTTAGCCAGGCGCGACTTGTAAAACGTGCGCACAAATTGCTCTTGTTCAAACGTACTAATCGACGGATTGCGCAGCTCACGAACTTTACGGATTGCCGAGTCGGCATCAATGCCTTCGTTGGCAATTAACCAACAGGCAAGCAACGTGCCCGTGCGGCCCATGCCGTGTTTGCAATGCACAACAACGCCTTTGTCTTGCTGTTGAACCGCTTTAGCTTCACGCAAAAACTCTTCAGCTTGTGCAATAGTTGGCACGTGCAGATTGTAAATGGGCAGATGCAGGGTTTTGATACCAGGATGCTCAATAAAATATTGTGGTGGCAAGGGGTTTTTGGTCAGCGTAACAATCAACCCAACATTGTGCTCGTGCAGGTAGGCAATGTGCTCTTTGCACGCGGGTTGTGCCATACCGGCCATTTTATTGTTGGTTTTTTCACAGATCCAAGAAAAATACTGTGGGCTAATTGAAGATGACAAATTATGGGCAATGTTCATAACAGCAACGCTCAGCATTAATAAAAACAGTGTTCTTTTCATAAAGGGCTCCTTGCAAAGCCCTATCTTAACAAAAAGGTGGTGGGTGTGCAAAAGCCCCCTCCCTCGATACATTTTTTCGCTTCTTCCTACGCCCTATCCTTCGACAAGCTTACACCTTCGCTCTTCATAGCTTCGGTGCACAGGCAGGACGAACGGGCTTCGGAGGACGGGTCGCTCAAAAACACTCGGGATGAGCACCCTTCGAGACGCTCTACGAGCTCCTCAGGGAAAACGGATGGAAGTAAGCCTCGGCCATCCCTAAGCCTATTGAAAAACGTGGGAAAACGGATGGAAGTAAGACCCAATCATTCTGAGTCTGTTAAAAAACGTGGAAAAACGGGGAATATAGAATGTCTTCTGGTTTTAACTTTTTTTACTTCAATAGTTTTTAGTTCCCGTTCGGCCTGAGGAGCAACTCGGAGAGTTGCGTCTCGAAGGCTACAGTCCAGGCTCGTCGGATTCTTGCACGTAGGCAACTGCAAGCACTTCATCGATGGTAGTTATGCCTTCTTGAATTAACCGTACGCCATCCAGACCCAACAGCGTCATGCCGGCTTTAAGCGCCTGGTCACGCACCACATTTGCATCGGCTCGTTGAATAATCAGGCGGGCAATGGCATCGTCAACCTCCATAACTTCAAACACCGCACAACGGCCACGGTAGCCCGTTTGTAGGCACTCGTCACAACCAACAGGCTTATAAAAAGTTATGCTGGCAGCTTGGGCAGCCGTTATGCCAAGACGGCGAATAGCTTCAGCATCGGGCTGGTAAACTTGGCGACACTCAAGACACAAGGTACGTACCAAGCGTTGTGAGATAACCATAATTAATGAAGAAGCAATAAGAAACGGCTCAACGCCCATGTCGATCAACCGCGTAATGGTTGCCGGTGCGCTGTTGGTGTGAATGGTGCTTAACACCAAATGACCGGTCAAGGCAGCTTGTGTTGCAATTTCTGCCGTTTCACGGTCGCGAATTTCACCAATCAGCACCACATCGGGGTCTTGTCGCAAAATAGATCGTAAAGAAACGGCAAACGTTAGCCCTGTTTTTTCATTAACCGGAACTTGATTCACACCATGCACGGTATATTCCACCGGATCTTCAACGGTAATAATGTTAACGTCGGGCTGGTTTAAGCGATTTAAAATGGCATAGAGCGTAGACGTTTTACCAGAACCGGTTGGACCGCTCACCAAAATAATGCCGTTAGGGCGTTCAATGGTACGCAGCATCAACTTTAAATCTCGCTCTGCCATACCAATTTTTTCTAAATCTTTAGTGCCCTTACCTTTGTCGAGCAAACGCATAACCACACGCTCACCAAAATTGCAAGGCAAAATGGACACACGAATATCAAATGCACGGTCGCCCACTTTAATTTGAATACGCCCATCTTGCGGTATCCGCTTTTCGGCAATGTTGAGATGCGCCATAATTTTTATACGCGAAACAATAGCGCCCTGGTAGCGCTTGGGCGGAATAACGCGGGAATATAAATTACCATCAATGCGGTAACGCACACGCAACTCTTTTTCATACGGTTCAATGTGAATATCTGACGCACCTTCTTTTACCGCCTGAAACATAACGTGGTTGACCAGTTTTACAATGGGCGCTTCGTTGGCCATTTCCATAATATCTTTGTCTTCAATGGAACTAAAACCGAACTCATCTTCGCCTTCGGTAAGCTCTTCCATCATTTCTTTACTACTTTCTAGCGGGTAGTATTTGTTGATGGCGTCCATAATAACTAAATCGGTAGAAACGGCATAACGCACATCACCGGCCATGAGTAGTGAAAGATCGTCCAACGGCTGCAAGTCGTGCGGGTTGGCGGTTACCAACGTTTTTTGGCCTTCAAACATGATAGGAATTACCATGTGCTGACGCAAAAATTTGAGTGGCACTTTGCGCAACAGCTCAAGGTCGGCCATTTGTTCGGTAATCAGCTGGATGAAGGGAAGCTGCATCTGCTCGCCCAGCGCACGAGCAACGTCATGCTTTGAAGCAAAGCCACGCTCAATAAGAATAGTACCCAGCAATTTGCCGGTCGATTTTTGTTCTTTTAAACAATCATCAAGCTGCTCTTTGGTAACAATTCCAAGATCGATAAGAATATCACCAATTTTTTTTCTCAGCATACTGCCCAGCTCCTTCATTTAGCATCAGATTTTTATACGTGGTCCAGAGTGTATCAGATGGGTGGTAGGCGGGCAACAATTTAGCAAAATGACTAAAGCAAGGCATATGAATCAAAATTTCCTTGCTTCGTGAAGTACCTCGTCAGCAAAGAATCAATTTTAGCCTGTCTCTCCGCAAGAGGAATTTCTTTACTTACACCTGTGCCATGATTGTAGTACTTCTTATAAAAGCCTTCTAGCCCGGAGTGCGCAGAAAAAAAAGCTTCATTTCTACTAAGATCACTAGCAGGGTTATCATGATTAAAGTGTGAAATACTACCTTGCGGGGCAAATAACTTATAATTAAATTCTCCACTCTTGGTACCAAATGCAATTGCACTGGTTCTATAGTGCGGTACAAGATCACCTGCTTTCAAAGATTTGTTGCTATCAAGTTGCTCCTGTGTTGCAGGAGCTCGATACGTTGAACCATTGTTCAAGGGGATCATGGTACCATCACCCTGAGCTTGCACAACAGCAACGGCCAACGAAACAAACCAACCGGTATCGGTTAATGTTTTGGTAACTAGATTTTTAAGAACAGAAAATTGAGGCTTATGCGCATCTGTCAAATCTGCTTGCATTTTAGGCTGCGGCAAATGAACATCAATTGACGTCAAAATGTCACATTTCATAGAAGGGTCTACAGTACAATCGCGGCAATAATCTTCAGAATTACTGTAAGCGTAAATTTCAGTATCTTTAAAAGATTCAGAATGTGCCGATTTAAACCAATTAGCAAACTCTTGAAATCTTTGCTTATAGTTCACATTATTAAAAACGTCACCAGCATAATTGGTATCGATAAAAATGAGCTTTTTAAAGGTAAAGCCAAAGCGAGCTAGCAAATCAATTAATTTAAAATCTTGACCGAGACACCCTGACCCAAGCGAAGCATAGGTTAACTCTTTTTCTTTGCCATTAAACTTGGACAAACAAAATTCCAAGAAAAATAAATCAAAAATGCCTCTTCGCCATGAATCTATCGACAACTCATAGCAAGCCTCAAAATGCCTAAATAAATCATGCAATTTATCAGTAGGAGTTAAACCTCTAAAACAATTATATGAACCAGGTTGAAACAGACCAGTCCCTTTTACGTGGTACTCGAGATACTTCACAAAAAACTCAGCATTTGGTTTCTCTAAAACCTTACCAGCCTCATCAACACCAAAAACATAATTGGTAAGTTCTTCTATCGCTGCTTTTTCGAGCAACGTAACGGGGTTAGTAAATTTTTTTCTCTTAAGTACTGCTGGCACACCTGGTCCCGCCGGTGCTGCTGGTCCTGCTGGTGCTGGTACAAGCGCAGACAATGCCTGCGCCAACGTTGCCAATTTTGTCTTAAGTGCCTGCAAACCAACTTGCAAACCAACCAACGGACCGGCTGCGGGCATACATTGTGAAAAAGAGAAAAACAAAACAATAATTAATAATTTTTTAGACTTCATACCACCCCTCTCCCCAGAGCACAGCTCTTTATCCTCTAAAGAGCGTAGCGCAGGTAGCGGGGAGCGGGCAACAGTTTAGAAAAATGGCGAAAAAAAGAGGCCCGGGAAATTCCCAGACCTCTTCAATGGACTCGCTTATGGCGTGTTATGCAAAATGAGAATCTTGCTCATCTTCCAAAACAACTTCAGCACGTCTGTTTGCAGACAATGCTTCAATCTTCTTGTCACGATCAGTTTCGTTAGTCCAAACCAATGGTGATTCATAACCAAGACCGATTGTCTTAATTTTTTCTTTTGGAAGACCTTGTGCAACCATTTCTTTCTTAACTGCTTGAGCGCGACGTTGTGAAAGTGCAAGGTTGTAGCCAGCTGAACCCATTTGGCAGGTATGGCCTTGTACTGTCACGGTCTTACCGCTTTCAATTGCTTTTTTTGCCAACTTACAGTCAGTAGCTACGACTGGCTTTTGATCATTCTTGATTTCGTTTTGGTTGAAATCAAAATGCACGCGTTGGAATTCATAATCTTCTTCAAAGGCTTCGTTGGTAACCAACAAATCTGCATCTTCTTCAGCATTGCGGTCTGCTGCGTTTGCAAGCTCATTGTCTACTTCTTGATTTGATACAACAAGATTTTCTTCATCTTCATTTACAAAAGCAAAGTCAGTCAATGATGCATCATCAAACAATTCTTCGTTTTCTGCTGTGTACACAGGAATCTCACCTTGTGTGTCAGCATGCACAAATTTTCTGCCAGCATCGCAATGTTCAGCATCTTTCTTTTTGCCACAACCGGACACAAGAACTACTAGAGCCAGGCCCAAAAGCGTCAATTTTTTCATCGTATACTCCTATTATACCTGAAACAATAAAACCATTTTACTATCAGCGGTCCATACCAATTGCAACAAAAGGTATCATAAATAGTCCCATTTTACTACTAATTTATTCAGTTTGTTGATTCTATTACGCACTTTTTTTAGGATAGGGTATAATAGCGAATGAATCGCATTAATCATTCAAAAATTTGAAACTAAAGAAACTATAAAAAAATTCCGTTTTTTTCGAGGCATCATGGCAAAAAAAATTCTTATCAACAACGAGCTTTGGCAAACTCGCGTTGCCCTTTTAAATGACAATAAGTTACAGGATATTTACTTTGATACCAAAAGCAAAGAAGATCTGGAGCGCTGTTATTTTAAAGGCCGCATTACCAAAGTTTTGCCAGGCATCCAAACTGCTTTTGTTGATATCGGACATAGCAAATCTGGCTTCTTGCACATTACCGAAGTAGACCGCTCACTGGCAACTGAAAAAATTTCAGAATTTTTGCAACTGGAAGATGAGGAAGAGCTGAGCAAACGCGAGCTCAAATCATCACTGGATATCAGCAAAATATTTACCGAAGGCGAAGACGTTTTGGTACAAGTTATTAAAGAACCAATTCACGAAAAAGGCGCCAAGCTAACCACTTGTTTTACCTTGCCTGGTAAATTTGTGGTACTCATGCCTAATATTCCACAAATTGGCGTTTCAAAAAAAATTGAAGACCGCGACGAGCGCACACGCTTAAAAGAAATTGTTGCACAATGCGTTCCTGAAGGTATGGGCGCTATCGCACGCACCACCGCAGAAGGCCGCCAACAAAAAGCAATTGAAAAAGATATTGAAGTTTTAATCTCAACTTGGAAATCGGTCCAAAAAAAGTTTGCCAAAGCAAAGCCTGGCGAAAAGATTCACGAAGATCTTTCTCTGTCATTGCGTACCGTGCGCGACCACTTGGACGACGATGTTGAAGCGGTTATTACCGACGATCAGCAAGACCAAGAAAAAATTATGAGTGTGGTCAAAGCCCTAACGCCTGAATTTGCCAACCGCATCCGCTTTTATGGCGACCACCCGCCCCTGTTTGATAAATTTGATATTGAAAAGCAAATTGAAAAAGCGCTGCAAAAGAAGGTACAACTCAAGTCGGGCGGTTCGTTGATTATTGAATCTACCGAGGCGATGACGGTTGTGGACGTTAACACTGGCAAGTTTACCGGTTCCAACAATATGGAAGACACCATTTTGAAAACCAACTTGGAAGCAGCTGAAGAAATTGCCACACAACTGCGCCTGCGCAACATTGGCGGTCTTATTGTTATCGACTTTATTGATATGGCTAACCAAGGTAACCGCCAAAAGCTTTCTCGCCATTTTGAAAAAATGTTACACGAGCGTGACAAATACCAGTCAGTTACCTTAAAAGTCTCAGAATTTGGTATTATTCAAATGACGCGTAAACGCTCTGGCAAAACATTGGTACAGCAGCTGATGCATGTGTGCCAAACGTGTCATGGCAGCGGCGCAGTTAAATCTACTTCAACACTCAGTTTTGAGTTGTTGCAAGAATTTAGCAAAGAGATTGTACGCAAAGGAATAAAAGATTCTATCGTTTTGAGCATTCCGCTCAAGGTGTTTGACTATCTGATTCATCATGAGTATAAATCAATTTTGCAGCTTGAAAAAAGACTTGGCGTTAAAATTGTTTTAGAAAGTAATGAAGATCTTGAAGGCAACCACTTTCAGATTAATAAAGTTTAATCCACTCTTCAGTAGCACAATCAAGGATACCGCATGTCAGCCCAAACAAAAGGCATTTTAGAAAAATATCCCTCATACCAAGCAACTATTGGTATTGAAGTGCATGTCCAACTCAAAACAAAATCTAAAATATTTTGTGGTTGTTCCAACAATTTTGGCGACGAACCAAATAGTAACATCTGCCAGGTATGCGCCGGCTACCCAGGTACCCTGCCCGTACTCAACAAAAAAGTTGTCGACTTTGCTATTATGGCAGGCCTAGCCGCAGATTGCTCCATAACGCCAAAAACTGACTTTGCACGCAAGCACTACATGTACCCTGACTTGCCCAAAAATTACCAAGTAACACAAGACGACAATCCAATTTGCCAACATGGGCATATCACCATTGAGCTTGAAGATGGCTCTGAAAAACAGATTCGCATCTTGCGCATGCACATGGAAGAGGATGCGGGTAAAAATATCCACACTACCTTGGGCACCAGCCTGGTAGATTTAAACCGTGCGGGCACGCCACTGCTAGAAATTGTTAGCCAACCAGACATTGCTAACGCACAAGAAGCACGCGCTTATTTAATGCGTTTGCGCTCAATAGTACAATATCTTGGCATCAGCGATGCCGACATGGAAAAGGGATCATTCCGTGCCGACGTTAACATTTCGGTAAAAAAGAAAGAAGCTACGCAGCTTGGCACGCGCGTTGAAGTTAAAAATATCAATTCGTTTAAATACATTGGCCAAGCAATTGATTATGAAATTGAACGGCACATTACCATGCTTGAAACGGGCGAAAAAATGCGTATGGAAACGCGCCTGTGGGACAGCAAAAATAATAAAACATTCTTCATGCGCTCAAAAGAAGAAACGGCAGACTATCGGTACTTTACTGAACCCGACTTGCCATTAATCGTTATTGACAATGCGTGGATTGAAAATTTGCGTAAACAACTTCCTGAGCTGCCACACCACAAGCTTGCGCGCTTTCAAAAAGAATATGGCCTTTCAGCGTACGAAGCCGCTATCTTGGTTGACACGCAAGAACGCGCCGACTTCTTTGAGCAAGCCGCAAAATCAGGCGCGCCAGCAAAGCCAATTGCAAACTGGATGCTGCGCAACTTATTAAGCTTTTTAAATGAAAGCAAACTGTCATTGAATGAAAGCCCGGTAACCCCTCAACATTTGGCAGCGTTGGTCAACGAGATTGAACAAGGCACCATCAACAACAAAATTGCTCAAGATGTTTTTGCTGAAATGGCAGCAACCGGCAAAATGCCTGCGGTTATTATTGAAGAAAAAGATTTAAAACAAGTAGGCTCTAGCGATGAGCTTGAAGCAATCGTTAAAAAGATTGTTGAAGATAACCCAGACTCAGTTGCCAAACTGAAAGCCGGCCAAGACCGCGTACTTGGTTTCTTTGTGGGCCAAGTTATGAAAGCCACGCAAGGAAAAGCAAACCCCGTGGTTATTAATGAGTTATTGAAAAAGTATTTGGGATAACACTAAAAAAAGTTAAGCCTTGATTTATTGTAGCTTAAAAACTACAATAAAATTAGACGATTAAAAACCTGAAATCTGAGATGATTATTGAACCTATAAAGATAGTAGTTTATAAGACAAAGACAGGAAAATCGCCATTTTTTACTTGGAGAGATAAACTTGAACTAGGCGCAAGGGCCGTCATAAGAACGAGGCTTGACAGAGTTAGCGTTGGTGGGGATAAAGCAAGCCAAAATCGCGACATAGAAAAAGCAAAGCAATATTGGCTCGAATATAAGGAACAAGGATGAAAAAAATAACAAAAAAAAGCAGGCATATTGATTATCATGAAAGATTGATTGAAGATCTAAAAGACCCAATAGAGGCAATTGCATACCTTAACGCTGCGCTCATGGACGAAGACCCTCGCATCTTCTTAATAGCCGTGAGAAATGTTATTGAAGCACATGGCATGAGCATCGCTGATATTGCAGAGCAAACCAACTTAAATAGAGAAAATCTCTATCGCACGCTCTCATCAAAAGGGAACCCCAAATTAACAAGTATCATTCCAATACTCAACTCACTCGGCTTGAATTTAGCAATTCAACCATACAAAAAATAGAATTTATTTTAAAGAAAAAGAGGCTTGGTTTTCACCAAGCCTCTTTTTCTATTCATGAAAGATGGAGAGCACGCTCTTCCCACGTCTTTCGCGGAGAGCTTTTTGGTTGTTGCTCCACAAGCCATGCAACATAAACTCTCAGCTTTTCAAGATTGTAGTCATGAGCTTCTTGATCAAAAAAAGCTTGCTGAAATTCAATAAAATACTTTCCGGTTAATCCCAAAAAAAACGTACGCTCATCACTCTCTTTGATGAACTTATTTAAGTACCTAACTGGATCGCCATTAAATCGTTGTGAAATTGTTGTGATGAAAAATTCTTTATTATCATCAAACTCAGCCAACCATGCCTGTTTTTTTTCTGAGTGAGCAGCTGTATAGCCGTTACTAGAAAAACTTACCGCTAAAAAAATGGCCACAAAAAAAGCCCTAAACATAATCCAACGTCTCTCGCTAAATTGTTCTTAATACTATTGCTACCAAAGAAGAAGAGGGACTTTTTTTATAAGCCCCTCTTCTAAAAAAACTACTCTTGGCCTTCAAACTTATCTTGGTTGCCACGCAAGCCATTGTGAATAAGCAGCAAGTTTTTCAAGGTCATAATCATTCTTTTCTTCATCAAAAAACATAGTATGAAACGTTTTATAAGACGTTCTTAATTCTTCTTGCAATTCATCACGCTTAGTCTTGTTATTCGTAAAGTCATACAAGCCATGACCAAATTTAGGGAAAATACTTCTACGAGCAGTAGTTGCAAAATAATCTCTATCGCCATTAAATTCAGCCCACCACGCTACCCGTTCACTCTCAGTAAACGAATACCCACTGGTTGTACAACTTACCGAGAAAAAAAGCACTAATCCAAAAGCCTTATTCATAAATATCCTTAGATTTGTCTGTAATGGTTATTAGTTAATTTTTATCTAACAATTGTCTGTCATTTTTTGAAAAGCTTTCAAATGTTACGAGCGGCAACCGGTTAAACATAGCCGGCTCAATACTCAAAAACCGCTCATACATCAGATCTATACTGCCAAAAAAGCCTTCGCTCGTATTCAAGCCCAGCACACGACATGCATCATGAACACGCTCAGCACTGTCGCCTTCAATTTCTACAAAAGTAGGCAACCCCGGCCATTGATCAATAGCAAGTGTGCAATTCATGAAACTCCACTCTTCACGATAATTCTCTTGGTACGATTTAGCCTTAAGACCAAGACTTTCTAAGAGCAGACAGCCTTTTGCAAAGTTATCAATCTTTATTTCTATTTCAGAAACACCTTCTATTTTTGTACCATCAGACAGTCGCTTAATAGTCATGGTAACGCAATTACCTTCATCACGAACACGACCCCAACTGTTTGCGCCCAGTTCAAAAGTTTTACGCTTCATCAACCGGTTGGCAACAAGAAGCGTTGCCCCTCGCTCTGCCAATAATTTTTTAAATTCTTCAGGCTCAATAGTAAATCTGATTTCATATTCAATAGCCAATGCGTCCATAACCGCCTCTCTTTGTGTGATTTTTTTATTTGATAATATTTCTCGCGTACCTGCAAAACCAATATTCTGTGCAAACCAAGCAGCAACCTTATCAGGAAGCGCACGCTTATAATCACCTTCACAAACATCCATCGTAGCAACCAATGGACCAGAAACCCGACCAATTGCAACATCACGCAAATATTCTTCCGCACACAAGGCAATACGAAGAATAACATCTTGGGCTTTTAGAGCATCACTCAATAATAAGGCACACGTCTCAACAATAAATGCGGTATATTCTGGATCAAAGGCATCTAGAGCTGTATTATTGTTTACTAATTTAATACAACCATCTTTTCTTCGCTGCTCCATCAATTCTACAATCACACCGCTATAAATAATTTCCAAAGCTTTTGCTGCCTCTTTATTGCCAAAAACAGTTGTCAACATAACCAAAGCACGATCTTGGTTATTAGTTGACAAACCATGTATCTTTGCTTGCAATAAAATATTTTTTATATCTTGAAGAGAAAACAATGGTTGATAATCATTGGAAACAAGAAAAAGACGATACTCAAAGCCAATTGATGAAACGATTTCACTTTCGCGTGAAAAAATATCTTTTGATACAAAATCACCAAGCCCATTAAAAAAATCTTTATACCTGGCCAAAAAACCATACTCTTCAAGCTTACAAAGAAGCCAAAAGTGATCAAATAGATCATGTATCATAAAGGCTACTTTGGAATTTGCAAGACCGTTCACCGTTAAAATTCTTTGATTCTTGAGTTGGTCAAGCAGAGGCAAATCTGGCGCGTTTTGACAGCATTCTTTTAATACAGGCACAAATTCGGGCAGAACACTGCTGCAAATACCCACTTTTTTGAGTTGATTAAAATTGCGCTCTGTTGGTTGAGAGCTACGTTGTAGAGCATCAAAATTTTTATGTTGTTCACAACGAAGAGCAAGATCTTGATCAATCTTACCAGTATCACTGATCAAAACTCTTACCGCATGATAAAGTTGCTCAATATCATCTTTGCCAAGCGCAAGCACAGGGCGGTGTTTAGAAGATACCGCATGTTCTTTATTTCTTGCCAAAAGACGCCACGCATCAACAGCACCTTGCGCACTTTCTGCATTCATTAAAACCGCACTCAATAAATGCAAAACCATTGCATCAGATGAATCACCATTAGAAATGGTACCCTGCTGTACAATGATCTCAATTACGCGATGCTTAAGCTCCCAGAATCGAATTTGTTCATACTCACTCATAGCAACAAGTGATTTGCCAGCAATTTTATCAATGCTTGGTGAATCAGCATATACAGCACCAAACTGTACAAGAATTGCAAAGGATATTGCTGTTACTAATCTCCGCATATAAAGTGCTCCCGTGCAAAACAAACAAGTAAAAAATCTATGAAAAACCAATGATTGTGGAGCACATTATAAAGAAAAAATCTATTTACTCAACAAAAATGCATATGCCAACAACAAAAGAAGAGCTTTTTAATTTCTATCTTTCTCTTCTTGAGCACCCTGCGCTCTGATCAACCCTTCATGCTCTTCAATAATCTTTGACGCAGAAAAAACAACCAACTTACGGTTATGCGTTTTTATGCGCAAAAATTTACTGTCCAGCTGAATTGCTGCACGAAAATCTTCGAGCGTACGCACCTTCTTGCCATTAATCTCTTCAATAACATCGCCAGGGAAAAGCGTGCGACCATTGTAAGCCTGCGTGTTAGGCAATATTGATGTCACCAAAACACGCGGCTCTTCTTGCATTTCTCGTCGATTGAAATCAACCAAAAAGGGATTAAGCTCTGCAAAAAACATAATGTGATTCATTGTTAATGGCATCACAATAATGCCGCCCAGCATTTCAATTTCAATCTTTTCAAGTTCAGGAAAAACCATACGAATAGGCAGCGGCTCTTGAAGATCAAATGAAACGGTTGTTTCTATTTTTTTACCTGAGCGATAGACAAGAAGGGGAATTTTTTGGCCAATACGAAAGCGGTTAAGCAACGCGGTCAAAGAAACTTTACCTTCACTCCATGGCTCACGCGCCTCGCCGTACATATCTAACTCATGGCCGCCAATGTGATACAGCATATCACCCTCTTGCATGCCCGCTTTATCTAACAGCGTATTTTTGTACACGCGAGAAACATACAAACCACCAGGCTGCGGGTTGCCAAGATATTCCAGCATTTCATTAGAACCATAATTGAGCTCGCAGCCAAGACGTGGCGTGCGCAACAACATAACATTATGCAAATCTTCAATAACACCTTTGATGTCGCTGATGGGAATAATATACCCAACGTTTTGCGCTTCAGGCACAATTGAAGTATTAATACCAATCACATTATTATCTTTGTCTACCGTAGGCCCGCCCGAGCTACCGGGGTTGAGTGCAGCCGTAATTTGAATAAACGACTCGCCCATAATGTGTTGACGACCACTCACAATACCTTGCGTACTCTTGATAGCATCTTGCCCAAGCGGAAAACCAAGGGTAATAACTTCTTGCGTACGCACAACTGTGTCTGAGTCACCCAGATTTAAAAAGGGAACACTGCCGAGCGTCTTTTTAATTCTTTCTATCGACTCGTCGGTTGCTTTAAGCAGCGCGACATCACGCGTGGGGCACACCCCAACAATCTTTGCCTGAAATTGTTCTTTGCCAAATGAAGGCAAGTAAAATTCTATACTAATAGCCTGAGAAACCACATGATAATTGGTTACTAAATGGCCAAGCTCATCAATAAAAAAACCACTGCCATAGGCACTTGAACCGTCTGGTGCGCGATATGGCTCTGCCCAGTTAAATGCAGCCGCCTGTACCAGTACCTGTACAACGGCATTTTGCTGATCATTCATCTTTCTCTCCTGCCCAAAATGTTATGCTTCAAGCTCTTGCACAAGTTGTGATTTCTTATAAAAATTTGTGCTGGCAAGCTTAGCTTCTTCCTGTACTACCGTTTCTATTGCCAATACCATAAAACGTTTAGACTCAGTTTTTACCGATAAAAAATCTTTGTTTTGCATCACGGCACGCCTAAAATCTTTTAGCGTATAAACTTTTTCACCATTAACCTCTTCTACAATATCGCCAATTTCAAGAACGCGAGCACGCTGCGTTGCCGAATTATTAAAAATATGCGTTAAGATTAAGCGCGGTTTACTCTGATTTTCACGACGATGATATTTGACTAAACTGGGAAGTTCAAAAATATCCAAATGATTTTGCGTAAGTTCCATAACCACCATGCCACCAATAATTTCATAATCAATTGTTTCATAGCCTGGGTAAAACTTACGAATGGGCAACGGCTCTTGCAAGGTAAAATCAAACGATACACTCATTTTTTTTCCACGACGGTAAAAATTCAGCGTAAGTTTTTGTTTTAATTTAAAGCGATTTAAAAGCGAAACGAGAGGCACTTTGTCTTCACTCCACGAAACATTTGCCTCACCGTACAAATCCAGCACATGTTCGTTAATACCGTAGAGCATATCGCCTTCTTGAAGGCCTGCCTTTTCTAGCAACGTGTTTTGGTAAACGCGCGCCATATAAAGCCCCCCAGGCAAAGGGTTGTTGAAAAACTCCAACATATCTTTGCTGCCATTGTTAAACTTGCCACCCAAAACGGGCTTGTGCAATAACTTAGTCAAGTACAAGGCATCAATCATGTTCATCACGTCATTGACCGGAATTATGTAGCCAACATTTTGCGCTTTGGAAATAGTGGCCGTATTAATGCCAATCACATCGCCATCGGCATTAAGCGACGGCCCGCCAGAGTTGCCAGAATTGATTGGCGCGGTTATTTGAATGTACGACTCACCCCACAACCCCTCACGCCCACTCACAATGCCTTGTGTACTCTTGAGTTTTTCTTGGCCCAGCGGGTAACCAAGCGCTAGCACTTCTTGCGTACGTACTACTTTGTCTGAATCACCAAAATTTAAAAATGGCAACGTACCAAGTGCTTCAACAATTTTTTCGCGCGCACTGTCGGTTAGTTTGAGCAACGCAATATCGCGCTCAGGACAAATGCCTACCACATTAACATCAAAACGCTCTTTACCCAGCGAAGGCAGCTGAATTTTTATAGCAACACTTTCGTCAATCACATGATAATTTGAAATCATATGACCTTTATCGTCAATTAAAAAAGCGGTTCCCCACGCTCTACCTTGTTTGGGAGATTTAAAGGGCTCTTTCCAGTTAAATGCAGCCGTTTCAACAAACACTTGCACCACGGTATCTTTGGCACGCTTTTGTACCTGGCGCCAGTTTGGCGCAACAGGGATTTCTGGATCTTTTGGCACGTCTACTGTGCGCTTACGCGCGAATGCTAAATCGTTAACAAAAAGACTGGCTACCACAGTTAAAAGTAGCCACGTACTAATTTTTTTTCTCATGCACACCCTCTCTCGTTTTTTGAAAAATCGATGACAGTGTTAGCAGAACATAAAGTGCCATTCAAATTCAACGCATAAATAAAAAAGGGCGACGCCTGTTGAGACATCGCCCTTTTTTTGAATACTTCTGGCCTTTTAGCCACCAATGGACTTCAAATTAACCTTGCCATCAGGAAAATATGATTTTTACTAATTCAACCCTTCAGCCAACAAATGAACTAGTTCAGATTTTTTGTAACCATATTGCTGGCACAAAATATCTTCTTCTTGAATAATGTCGCGCACCAGTAAACAGAAAAATGAACCGCCTTCGCATTCAATGGTCAGGTATTCACTGCCCTTGCCGGCAATAATTGCCTCACGCAGGTCTTGCACGGTGTGCACGGTAACGCCATTAATTTTGCTCACAATGCGATCGCCTTCTCTAAAGCAGCGCGTTTTGTGCAAACTTGATGTTGGCAAAAGAGCGGTCATAATCAAACGCGGCTCAAAGCGTTTTTCTTCGCGCTCGTACTTAGTAATCATGGACATATCAAAATCAGGATAATAGCGAGCAATCTCTCTGAATATGTCGATATGATTAAGCGTTAATGTTACAAAAACCATGGCTCCCAAAACTTCGTACGGCAACGCATCTTCATACCACGGGTAGTAGCGCTTGATGGCAAAGCTATCAGTTCCAGCTACAACAACTGATGTTTCAAGAAGTTTCCCATTGCGATAATACGTCAAGGTAGCAGTGCTGCCAAGCTCTATGCGCGCCATAAAATCACGCAATGAAACTTTGTCGCGCGTCCACGAAACATTAAGCTGGCCGTAACGGTCGATTACCGTACCATTTACTGCGTACACAATATCGCCTTTTTGCAAGCCAGCTTGTTGGGCCAGCGAGCCCTTGCTTACTTTGGCAACATAAACACCACCATCGGTTGGGTTGCCCAAAAATTTGAGCGTATGTTCGTTAACCGGCGTCAGCTTGCAGCCCCAGCAGGGAGGACGCGTAATTTTATTTTTAATTAACTCAGCAAGCATGGCTCTAACATTGTTAATAGGAATTAAATACGCAACGCCTTCAGTGTCGGCACCCACTGCCTTGAGTACACAAATACCAACTACATTGCCATTTTCGTCAAGCGACGGCCCGCCAGAATTGCCAGGATTAATAGGCGCCGTTGTTTGAAGACATTCCCCAACACTGGTGCTTTCGCGCCCCGAAATAATGCCCAACGAACTCTTTAAATTTTCTTGGCCAAGTGGATAGCCTAAAATTAACACTTCTTGCGCTTCAGCCAAACCATCTGAATCACCACACGAAAAATAAGTCAGCTGCTCAACCCCCAACGCCTTTTTAATTTTTTCTAAATCACGATCAACAATTTTTACCAATGCCACATCTTTTTCTGGGTTTGCACCAACAAACTCAAGTTCAAAATATTCACGGCCAAGCGCAGGCACTTGTGCATACAGCGGATTGCCCTGGTTAACCACATGAAAGTTGGTCAATACATAACCATCACCTGAAATCACAAAACCGGTACCGCAACTAAAACTTTGGTCTGGTATTTTGTACGGCTCCATAATGTTCATCACATTGTGGCACACGGTAATGCGCAGCACGGCGTTGCCATAGGCACGGCAAATACTCGACCAATTGTGATGAGCACGTACTGGGCTTTTGTGTTCAAAATTTTCAACAGCTGGTACCGCTTGTCCCGTTGGCGTAGCATGCCTACGCTTACCAACAATCACATTGGGAAAGCCCAATGCCAAAAACAACGAGCAGGCAAGCAGACGACGAACAATCATAAACATACTCATAAAATCTCCCAAAATAGTAAAACGATAAAGCAACAGCCTAGCAATCTTTTGGCTTTTGTTAAATGACATGCACATACTCTCGACGTTTTAATAAAAAGATTGCTATAAGAAAAGATAGGTCGTATCTTTTTATCAGAGGCATGAATAACAGTATGAAATGGGCCAAAATAAACAAGGGCAGGCAGTGATTGATTTTCTGGTAGGCAACATTCAAGAAGTAAACGAAAAGTCGGTAACGCTGGACATGAAGGGCATTGGGGTAACTATTGGCGTACCGCAGGCTCACAAACTTGAAAAAGATAAAGACATTCATTTATTTACCTACCTGCACTGGAACCAAGAACAAGGTCCCAGCCTCTTTGGTTTTCTTTCAAAACTTGACCGCAAAGTTTTTTTGATGGTGATTGATTGTCCCAAAATTGGCCCCAGTATTGCCATGAGCATTTTATCGCAACTGACCGCCAACCAATTCCTTGAAGCAGTCAGCACCAACGACGAAAAGACATTAAGCTCCATCAGCGGCATTGGCGCTAAAAAAGCCGAACAAATTATTGTGCAACTTAAACATAAAGTCCAAAAATTATTACTCTCACACGAGATTGCATTTGAAGAACAGGCAAGCTTTGTACAATGGCAAAATGTCAACGAAGTACTTGGTTCACTCAATTATTCTAAACCTGAAATTGCCAAAGTTATGAGTTATTTGACTGAAAAATATAAGAGCCAAAACTGCTCGCTGGACCAACTTATCCGCTCTGCACTCTCGTATCTTTCAGGCAACCCTTAAGCTCTAAAACAAGGAGCTTGTGGTGAACAAGCGGGCGGGATTTTCCCTACTCGAATTACTAATCACGCTGGGCATTTTGGTAGTGGTTATTGGTTTTTCGCTACCCCGCTTTTCATTTTTTACCAACATAATTTTGAATCACGAACTTGACCGACTGTTTATGGTTTGCTCATACCTGCAACAAAAAGCTATTGCTACTCACCAACCACAAACATTATCTTTTGATATTCAAAACAATCAGTACAGCTACCTGCACCACAACAAACCGCACACATTTAATTTGTCTGGTTCACTCAAATTTGGCTCACTGCCCAAAACCAAGGGCCCACCAGCATGGCCAAAAAATATTGTAAAAACGCCGGTAACGTTTCAGCCTGCACAAAAGGCAGTCTTCTTTCCTGACGGCAAAGTAAGCCCAGGAACCGTTTATATTGTTGATAAAGGCCAAAAAATAATGGGCGCTTTAACCTGTGCAATCTCTGAGGTATGCTACATAAGAAAGTATCGTTACAACAACAATCAATGGCAGCTGGTGCCAACAGGCAAAAAAACTTACCATGATAAAGTGGCTACGCCGCGCAGCGCTCAGTTTGATAACCGGCCTGGTTATCACGTTGCTGATGGTGCAAAACAGTAAAAATATTAACCAACTCTTTCTTGCAAAGCTTACCGAGTTTTTGCAAAAAGAATGGCATGCAACTATTGTTATCAATTCCAGCTCGTTTAATTTTTTTACCAGCTCAATTGTTTTAAACCAAGGTTCTATAACTTCAACCAAACATACCGACTGTCGCTGGGGTTTTGAAAAAGGGAAAATTTATATCAGTCCATTCGAGCTTTTGTTGCACAAAAAAATCTGCTTGTACTTAACGTTTTATAATGTTTCAGGCAGCACTGGCTTTACCGGCAACTCTCCAGACATACTTGATCATCTCAATAATATTTTTGAAACAAAATCTGACGATCTTAAAGTGAGCCCACGCGCTATCACGCTCCATCACCTCGTTATTGACACTGCTCTGGGAGGCATACCGCTCCACGCAGAAATTGAGGGTACGTTTGAACTAAAAAAAAGCAAACTTGCCAACAAAGAAAGCAAATGGGACGGACAACTGACTACACAAGCAGGTAGCGTTACGGTCAACAACAAACAGCTAATAAAAAGCATCAAAGGGACATCAACGTTTGGCAAGCACAAGCGCGATGCGCTCTGGACAATTAATGCCCAACACCACATTGAAACACATTTAGACGAACATACGCACGACGTACACGGCACCTGCTCATGCGACAAACAAGAGATAACAGTTGTCAGCGAGCAACAAAAACTTGCTGTCAAACTAAACCACACAGCAGAAAAATTTTTAATTACGGGTAACCTGCCACTTGCATTGACCCAGCGCTGCGCCACTTTTTTTGCCAATGATACGTTACCAGCACCAACTGAAACAGTACAAGGCCTATGCACACTGGACCTGACAGTTGACTACACACACCACGCAACCGGTAGCATTACGGCAAAAAATATTCAGTACAAAGATTTTATTGTTGAGCAATGCGCATGCACTAACATAGAGCTCAACGAAAAAAATCTATCAACCAATGTACACATTCACGTATCGCCAACTATTGGACTTGATGGCACTATTGCGTGGGACCTACAACGCAAGATAGGCTCACTGGCCTGCTCAAACAAGCAACAACTACAAATTTCTTCATCACCTGGCCAACTAGAAGCTGGCTGGGTTATAAGCCCTGGCAGCTGCACACTTGAAGCAACCATTACCATGCCCTTTTCGTGCACCGGCACCTACATCTGCACACTGCATCACGAGCTAGTTGACCAATTATTATCACTATGCGGTACCTGGCAGATGGACAACCAAGAACTGAATATTGAAGGCACAGCCAACAATGATTCATATGTAATTCAAGCCCGCAGTACACCAAAGCCACACATTTCAAACATTGTTTACAAAAAAAATAATACCACCCCAGTTGTCAGCATGCATACTCAGCCCGAAAGTATGGTTTTGGCTGGCAGTATTTACTATCCATTTATTCAATCACTGCTCAGTCAACAATGCAAACGGCTTATTTTAGGAAGCAAAAACTTTTTACAGGTGAGCGTTAACCAAAAAAATTTAGAAGAAATTACCGGCTCGGTCAGCCTTGAAACAGGGAAATTTTATATTCCAGAAAGCAGAAATCTTATTGAAAAACTTGCCAGCAACTTTGCCATTTACCCACACAGCAAAAAGATTGTGCTCAGCGACAATGTGCTGGGATTTTGCAAAGGAAGCATAAGCTGTCCGCAAGCAACATTAACATTTAATGATAACTACCACCTCAACTTTGTGCACGCACCAATTCAGATCGATAATTTATTTGTGAACTGGAAAAAAGATTTTTATGGATTCATTGACAGCAGCTTGCTGTTACTTAAATTTCCCGGCTCACCTGCCCATGCTTCAGGCAACATTGTTTTAAAAAAATCGTTACTGAAAAATAATATCTTTTCAGAAGAAACCAATACGCGCTTTTTTTTACCGGCCAATCCGCTTGCTCAGCACAATCAAACAATTGATGTAGACCTGCGTATTGGCAACGAAATACCGGTAAAAATTGTAACACCATCGCTAGAAACTACCGCTCATTTAGATTTGCATGTGCAGTACCAACAGCAAAACGTAGCTCACTTGCCACACGTTAACGGCTCAATTACGCTAGACAATGGCTTTATAAAATTTTTACGCAACAAGCTATTTATTGAATACGGCAAGATACAATTTGTTACCGCACATGCTAACGACCCATTAATCGATTTAGTTGCAAAAAATAGAATTAATAAGTACATGATTAACCTGCAAGTGACAGGCTCTTTGCAAAAACCAAATATTGTTTTAGAATCGGCTCCTGTGCTGACCGAAGAGCAAATTTTGGGACTACTGCTGGCCGGCTCAGAAAATGCAACACTGCAAGCCGACCTGCCAAGTATGATTATGCAAAACCTGCACAACATTGTTTTGGGCAGCAAAGCAGTAATGCCAAAAGCTACTTCGTTTTTTGAAAAAGTTGCACGACCGTTTAAGTACGTACAAATTTCACCAAACTTTACCGACCAAACAGGCCGAGGCGGCATTCGTGGTACTATCTCAATTGATTTAAACAAACAAATACACGCGCAGCTACAAAAGAATTTTAACTTGCAAGATGATTTTGCTTTCCAAGTTGAGTACTTTCTTTCCGACGACGTTAACCTAAAAGTGGTTAAAGATCAGCGCGGTGACCTTGGGTCTGAAGTTGAAGTAAGATTTAAATTTTGAAGATCATCCTCATCAATCATGCTCAAAAGTTCATCCGGTGATTTTTCTTCAATTTTTTCTTGTGCTTCAGATTTTTGAGGTTGTTTTGCCGCAACGTTTAATTTTTTCTCTTTTTCTAAAAGTTTTTTTTCTTCTTCAGCCAAAAAACTGGTACGTGCTTTTTCTTGCTCTAAGCGTGCTTGAGCACGAGAAAGCTCTTGCTGACTTTGTGCAAGCGCTTGTTTAAGGTGCACAACCTCTTGCTGCAACGCCTGTGCCTCTTGCGTTTGCTTTGCTATCTGAGCAGCAAGCTCTTCTCGCTTTTGAACAGCAGATTTTGCTTTTTTGTACAACTGATCAACATGATCAAGAATTCTGTACACTTTTGGCTGCGCCTCTGGAAAAGCTTGGCGAATAGCTACCAATTCGTCACCAACTTTTTTGTACACACTCGCTATTTTTTCTGCGTTTAGACTGACAAGCGGCAATATAACAGGAACAAGCGACCACACAACTAAGCGATATATCTTCATGCGAACTACCCTCTTTTCTACGAATATAGATTTACTTGGTAACTTTGTGCAAGCTTCTATAACCTTAGATGGTCAGATTGAAAAATTCAATATGATACAAAAAGGAGAGCCCGAGGAGGGGCTTATACTATGAAAAAACAATTTCGTTATAGCGCACTGATTGTTCTCTTATTGCTTGTACCCAGCGCCGGCTGGAGCAAATCACACGTTTATTTTTCGCCCGGCGACAAGCCAGGCACTGAGCTGATTAAACTGATTGATGAGGCAAAAAAAAAGATTCACGCTGCTGTTTACATGTTTACCGACAACAAAATTGCCACCGCACTAATTAATGCAAAAAAAAGAAAAGTTGATGTACAGTTGATTGTAGACAAAACAACCACCGAATGTATGTACGGCAAAGCATATTTTTTACAACAAAATGGTATTGATGTTTTTGTGTACAGCCCGCTTAGCTCTAAGCCAACCGGCGACAACCCGTACCAAAAGTACCCACCACTCATGCACCACAAGTTTGCTATCATCGACAAAAAGCTGTGGACTGGCTCATTTAATTGGACACGCTCTGCCAACTACCGCAACGAAGAAAACGCCCTGCTTTTAAGCGATCAGGCGCTCCAAGTTCAATTTGAAGAACGGTTTGAGATGCTCAAACAAAAATGCGTACCGGTTGGAGCACAGCAGGTAGCTCCCGAAAATCAAGAACCATTGAGAACGCGCATGATAAATTTTTTGAATATGCTGCGTACGGCAGTTCTCGTAAACTGATTTTAGAAACACCAAAGTTACTTGAATCACTCACCCCCGTTCTCCCTGAGGAGCTCGAAGAGCGTCTCGAAGGGCGATTCTTCCAAATTTCTTTTGTTTTGCCCGCACCCTTCGAGACGTCCCGCTTCGCAGGACTCCTCAGGGAAAACGGGCTTAAGAATCTCCAAAGTAGATAAAAAAACTTAACAAAAAATTTACAGTAAACTTTTTTTGTTCAGCAAAGCCCAATCTTGGTCAAATTTTTCTATGCCCTTGAGTGTTAATGGATGCACTACTGATTCAGCCAAAACCGCTGGCGGCAAGGTTACCACATCGGCACCCACAGCCATCACCGCATTCCAATGATCAACCGTGCGAATTGAAGCTGCCAAAATTTTACTGCTCAGATCATACTCATGCACAATGTGCATTGCATCACTCACCAAGCCAATGCCATTGCCTCCAACATCTTCAAGCCTGCCAACAAATGGCGAAATGTAGGTTACGCCAAGCTTGGCAACTAACAAGACTTGAACGGGCGAAAAAATCAACGTTATATTAAGCTTAATGCCTTCGTGTGCCAAACGAGCAATGACAGGCAAATACTCTTTGGCAAAAGGTATTTTGACAACTACATTTGGTGCCAACTGCGCAATTTCAAGCGCTTGCTTGTACACCGCCTCTGGCTCTTTTTCAACAACTTCAATACTCACATCGCCTTTCACTATGCGGCAGATGTCGAGCAGTACCTCTTTTGAATTTTGACCTTCTTTGCTCAGCGTGCTTGGGTTGGTAGTAACGCCGTCAATAATGCCGGTTGCTGCCCACTCTTTAATTAAATCACGATTTGCCGTATCAATAAAAATTTGCATTCTTTAATTCCCTACTAAAATGGAAACATTAACATGCCGTCACCACCAAAACCATCAGCTCCAGGCGAGGCATCATCTTCACGTTCTTCTTTTGCCAGAAAAAAATCGACCCGGTAACCACTTGACAGGTAATAATAAGGCTTTGACGGGTCAAGCTTATAAAGTACCAGTGTTTTCAGATTAAAGGTTATGCTTATATCAACACAGTCACCATCTTGCACACACTCTTGCACATACGCCTCAGAAATATTGGCTCTTCTTGACCAGAAGCAAGAACTTTTGTTTATTAAGAAAAAGCCGTGCTGAAGATCTACAATATCTCTCTTAATTTCTTCACCAGAACGAACCAATTCCTCTCCTTTTGTATCACTGCCAAAATAAAGTTCCAGGCCCGTTTTGTTTCGAAACGTTACTTCTGCTTGCAACGGCAAGGCACACAACAGCATCATCAATGAAAATATTATTTGTTTATTCATCGCCACTCTCCTCATCATACTCATGACCAGAACCATCGTCTTCTTCTGAAGATTCGCTCAGCTGGCCTACACTAAAAAACGCCTGTTCTCCTGTTGTGTTACTTGTCAAACACACGTTATATGATTCTTCGTCAAACGTTACGGTAAAAGCATTACCTTCTTGCTTTAGTTCTTCTACACATTCAGGAGAAATAGTGGCCTTGCCAATATCAGGCAACACAACAACAAACCCATCCTGAAAATCTGCATATGAAAAAAACTTTCTCTCTTTGCCGTCATGATGCATCAAACCAATTATAAGGCGCCCATTTGTCTGATTAAAAAAAGTAACCTTGTCATGCACAACCTGATCGGGAGCGTTACCAGCACCCCACACAGAAAAACTCATCAAACAAAAAACAACCAATAATCCTGCCAATTTTTTCATACACTATTTCCTTTCATTATCACCGACATTTTTTGCAATCACACACGTAACTTTGCAGCCTCATTCGGGCAAACTCTTGCTCTAAAATTTTTTCTTCTTCGTGCGGACCAACAATGTATCTCATGGCTCGTTGCCTTTGCTTGCGCTCCTTGCAACGCAAACGCTTAGCCTCTTGCAATTCACGCAATCGAGCTTCACATTTCAAACGTTCTTGCTCTTCATGCCGCCGTGCCGCCTCTGCAGCCGCCTGTGCAGCTATCAGTGCCTCTGCAGCGCTATTGTGCGCACACACCGTCAACTCATCATGTCCATAGATAAGCTTGGTAGGAAAATACCATCTGCAGCGCAATTGATCACTCACCGGCTCATACTCCTCAATCATGAGTACAAGAGCGTTATATGAAAGACTAATTTTGTAGCCATAATCACCAATCTGCGAACACATCTCAGGCGTTAGGGTAACTTTTACGGCAACATCTCCCTCTATAAAAAACGTACATCCATGCCTAAAAGAAGCAACTAGGTAGCAACAACTACAACCCGATTCCAAAATAGTCTGGTTGTAATGAAAAAAGCAGCTATTTTCTTTGGGAAAGCAGATCGTTATAAAATTGCTTGTATCATTTCTAAACTCAACAACGCCATGCACCGGAAGCAAAAGAACGAACAAAAAGAAAACCAAGATGTATATTTTTTTCATAATTCTTATTCGTCGTCAGAAAGTTCTCCGTCAAAACCGTCCAGCTCAACAAGATTCAGAATCCACGTACCACCAGCCGTCTGATTATGAATATGCAGCGTCATATCGTTTAAAGAAAAATGAAAGGCATAGGTATGTCCATTCACAAACTCACTTCTCAATTTTTCACAACTCAGCATCGTACCGTCATACTTAACCTCTATGGCCGCATTCGGAAACATCGCATAATGATTCTCTTCCCAACCAAAGCTAATCTGACCACCATTGGGGGTTAATTCATTGTGAGCAACCCACTCACCTGGGCTAATTTCACCATAGTGTAATTTTCGCGAACCATCGGCATTCAAAAAAAAGTACATGGTACAACCACTGTTATTTTTCAGATCAACTGAACGCCATTCTTCTTCTGCTATTGGCATATTGATAGCAACCAATTGACCAAACAATGCATAACTTAAAACTGCAAGACGCATCATATTCATGCTTTTACTCCGTTACCCTGTTAAAAATTTTATTCAGCGCCTTCCCCATCTTCTTCTCCAGAAGAACTTTCAAAACCCTCTTCATCTGAAGCTTCCAGCGCATCTACATCAACTTCATCTCCCATTTTATCGGCTATATTTCCAAAAATCAGTGCTCCATCAACACGGATACCAAAAGAAGAGGCCTCGAGACTAAATTCGAGCAGATGCATTCTTTCATGCTGCAAAACAGACCTCAAGACATCACAACAATAAATGTCTTCTTCAGCAAACACATACCATAAACTTTCTGGATCTTGCATTGCTGCCTCATCCCAAGAAACATCTTGTTGTTGGCCAGAAAAAATCTCCACCACCTGGTTACTATTTGAATCTAATAAACACGTCATGTTGTAAGGAGAAGAATTATACAACGTCACCAAGGTTTGCCCACCACCAAAACCAGGACCTTGTGCAGCAAAAAGAGGACCCATAAAAAAGGTACAAAAAAATCCAAGTTTTAATAATTTCATAAACACTTTCTACGTTAAAGTAAACCTAGCCAATGACTTGGTACAGGCTGCCAAATCACCAGCTCAGGTTCATTATCATCAACCATTTGATCCGACCATCCATAATCAGAAGTTTGCACTAAAAATTCTGCATAGTCAGTTGTTATTCGTAATTTTTTGTTTTTTTGAAAAAAACAAAGATTGTAAGTTTGGCCATGCAAAAAATTTCCCGCAGCAAAACTACACGAAAAAAGATCTAATCCCACATACATATGAAAGGTTACTACCGACTCAGTCAAAGAGCCTTGCTCCCAAGAAACATCAAGAATGTTACCCGGCTTAATACAAGATTTTTTTGCAGTAGATTGCAACAAAAAAATAATGGATTGGTCGATACTGCTATTTTTTAAGGCAATGGAAATTTTTGGCCGAGCAACTCTTGGCCTCAAGGCGCGTGCCCGGCGATATTGAGCACTGGCACAACAAAAATTATCAAAGACAACAACACACAAGATTAACAAAGTAGCTACTCGTTTCATAAGAGCTCTCCTTGCAATTGTGCACGTACTAAGAAATTAATTAATTATTTACCAGTCATAGAAAGCTCTTCTTGCAACACAGAACTTTCAAGTACTATTTCAGACTCTTCCTGACCACCATCAACTTCGTCTTCATCAAGCTCTTGATAACTTTCTACTGCTTGTACTGCAAAACCAAGGCCATCTGCGCTATTTCTAATTTCTAATCTTTTTGATTCATGAGAAAAATTAAGTACATAGTGCTTATCTTGCTTAAGTTCTTTTCTGGCAAAAAAGCACGCAAACAAAGAATAATCTTCCGTTTGAACATCAAAAAAAACATTGGGACAGCCGGTATTACGTTCCTGCCAACGTATCTCTTTTGAACGCCCAGGTACCAATTCAATAACTTCTTGTTCTTTGGTAGGATCTATATAAAAATAAAAAACAACGGTTTTATCAACATTTTCAAGCGTAATTTTTTGTGTTTCAGCTTCCCCCGCCTGCAGCACACAACCAAACACACTTAAAACAAAAAACGCCGTAAATAATAAAAGCCTCATAAAAGCCCCCCTTAAAATACACTATCATCATCTGAAAACAAACTACGCAGTTGCTCATTAACATCACTGTCCGACTCTTGATCGTCTTGTGCCGCTTCACCAGAAGACTCTACAGCAGATGGAATGAGTGGAGCAAGACCGTCATCAAGCAGATCATCATCTTCTTCTCCCTCTGAAATAAAAAGATAATCGCCACCAAAAAGCTCAAAAAAATCAGGTGCTTGAGAACTACCTACTTGATCGTCTTGAACTTCAAGACAGAGCTCTCCAGATAAAGGGACTTTTGGTTGATCAATCGCAGGTTCCAGCCCTTCTTGGTCGTCAGGTTTTACTTCGCCAAAAGCTTCTTGATCAGGCTCTTTTTGTGCTTCTGGTTCTGCAGAGCCTTCAACGTCTCCTTCTTTATACTGATCTATCCAATATTCCCTGTCACCTATTTTTATTCCCAACTTAAACTCATCTTCGTTGTAAGAAAAAACACAGGGATCTTGGTTGATAAATATCGACTTTGGTAAAACGTGTTTAATGGCATCATCACCCGCACCAACCCAAGCAATTATATCTTCGGGTTGCAACCAAGAAAGAGAAATGCCCACTAAAAGATTATCTTTTGCAGATTTATTGGGAACCGTACTTTTTGACCAGATGCACACGCGCTTGCTCCAACCAAAGGACTCACGCATAACATTAATAACATAGTCAGTATTATTAGCAAAAAGCACACGATCTGGAGAATTGTTTGAAGCAAAAAGTACGTTTGAAAGGCTTAAAAAAAGCATTTTCACAACGGCCATTTTCATTTAAAAGCCCCTATTGGAACGGTGCCTATAATCCAAAATCGTTCACCATCTTCATGCTCGTGGTGTTTTTCGTCATCACTACAAGTAGGATCACCACAATCAATTTCATGATCACCCTGATCGCCCCAGCCATCGTCAAACAAATCAGCTTGACTTTGCGGTGCTAAATAGTGCACGCCCTGCCCTTTAAGAGAAAAACTTAGAGCACATTGAGACTCATTAAATGAAAGATTGCACCAGCTGTCTGCTTCTAAACCCACAAGATTTTCTGGCTCAACCGAAAAAATATGCAAGGCTTCATTTTGACCATTTTTATAACAAGAAATGGAAAAACCATTGTGTAATGCTTCCAGAGAACAAGAAGCACTTCCTCTGCTCATTATTAAACTCATTGCACCATTACTAAAATCGAGTCGCATTCGATAATGTGCACTCTTATTAAAAAAAATAATATCGTTGGCAAAAGCTGACTGAACAAAAATGTTTAGCAAGATAATCATCACTAATTTAATTTTCATAATCTAAGAGCCTTTTTAAAATTGTTATTCATAAACAACACTAATCTTTTTATAAAATTAAAATCAATGATCTACAACCTTGTGTTTAAAAAAATAGTCTAAAAATAAAGCGAGCCTGAGTTTATTGGAATTTTTTAAAATTCACTATAAAAACTCAAGCCCGCTAAAAATAACTAAAAAAATCTCATCACAAAGCTAAAAAAACAATCTTATATAAAAATCGTTTTTTAACGAGGCAGATAAGCAATGATCCACCATGTTTTTTCTTCTTTTATTTCTTTGTCAGGATTCAAATAATCATCCCACCATTTTTCTTCAAGCGCTGCTTGCTCAACGCTTTCATGATCAATCGAATGTAGAACCTCTGCATGCTGCTCTTGTGCACCAGCATCATCTTCTTCCAAAACTGGTACCCCTGCTATTTCTAGAACACCATGAATATCACGTTTTTGACCATTAACCGACAAACATAAATCATTATTAGATCTTCGCAAAAAGAAACAACAACTACCTCTATCTCTCAACGATGAAATCAAATCTTGTGTTACTACAAAACGATATCCTATTTCATTAATACGATAAAGCACGGTAAAACCTTGCTGTATCTGGGTAAAAGAACAACGAATATTTTTTTGAGAGGGTATAAAATGATCTTGATCTGCAATGCTAATTGTTGCTGAATAACGCTTGTCCCAATTGCGTAAGGTAACAGAACCAACACAAACAGACTGAATAAAAATACCAAAAAACATTACTAAAAATACGTGAATGTTCACAAAAACCCTTTAGGCAATATCATTGTTGAAAAATAAAAAACGAGCCTGAGTTTATTTGAAATGACTACAAAACTCAAGCTCGTTAAACTATTTCTAATAAAATAAAATCTTCTAACTAGCCTTTGATGACAAAACTAATTAAGCGATCTTGCACAAAGACCGTTTTAATAAGTTCTTTGTCTTCAAGCCATTTGGCAATCTGTTCTTTGGCAAGTGGCTCTACATCAGCCTGCACTAAGCCTTTTGTCAAAAGTATATTGCCACGCAGCTTACCATTAACTTGAATTGCATATTCAACTTGAGAAACATGCGCCAGCTCAGCGTTGTACGCAGGCCAGGTACACTGTGCCAATTGTTTATTCAACAGCTTTTCAATCAACTCACTGGCAAAATGCGGCACCATAACTGAAAGCGCGGTCAAAAATTGTTCAAGCATTTCACGGTCGAATTGCAATTTTTGACTCGTCAAATCATTCAAATATTCCATAACAGCCGATACAGCAGTGTTAACTTTAAACGTTTCCAAGCGTTGTTGGTAATCTTTTAAAAACTGATGGAAGCGTTGTTGCGCAGATTTTTCTGCTTTTTTACCAGCAGGCAACAATGTGCTTTCGGCAGTCAAAAACAACCACAAGCGATTTAAGAAACTATAAACGCCCCTGATCGATGCCGTTTGCCATTCAGTATCAAGCTCTGGTGGCCCCATAAAAAGCATGTACATACGCAGCGTGTCGGCACCCATTTCTTCAACAATTTCGTCCGGGTTAACCACATTGCCTTTAGATTTTGACATTTTTTCAACACGCCCAGAAATGGAGCTCTTCATACACACCATGCCTTGATTGAACAGTTGTTTAAACGGTTCATCAAATGGCAAGTGACCAAGATCATGCAACACTTTAACATAAAAGCGCGCGTACAAAAGATGCAAAATGGCATGCTCAATACCGCCAACATACAAATCAACGGGCAACCAATGCTGCATGTCACGCTCACTAAATGGCTTGTCGGTTAAGCCTGGGTTTGGATAACGCAAGAAATACCAGCATGAACCTGCCCATTGCGGCATAGTGTTAGTTTCTCTCTTTGCTGGTACGCCACATTGTGGACACGGCGTATTAACCCATTCAGTAATAGCAGCCAGCGGCGACTCACCGGTTCCCGTTGGTTGATAGCGCTCAACCTCGGGCAACACGATTGGTAATTCATTTTCTGGCACCGGAACAACACCGCAAACATCGCAATGCACCAGAGGGATAGGCTCACCCCAATAACGTTGGCGCGAGAAAATCCAGTCACGCAAACGGTATGAAACTTTGCGTTCGGCCAAGCCCTTGTGTTCACAATACTCAATAATTGCCTGACGCACATCACCCGCACGTTTGCCAGCAAACTGGGCCGGGGCCTGCAAAATGCCATGCTGCATATCGGTATAGCACACTTCTTGGTTTTGTACCTGAGCAGCCAAAACTGGATCTTCAGGGAACAAAACAGGCTTGAGCGGTATGCCGTATTTTTTAGCAAATTTAAAGTCACGCTCATCGTGCGCAGAGCATTTAACAATGCCAGTCCCATAATCTTTTATGGCAAAACTGGCAACCCAAATTGGCAGGTCACCATTACCAACCGGATCAACAATATAGCGACCGGTAAAGATACCTTCGATCTCTTTTTCTTCAAATTTATTTTCATTACGCTTATGAAGTAAGGTTCTGCAATACTCAAGAACTTCTTTTTCACGCTCGGTACCTGCCAACAATGTCGGCAAAAATGGATGGTCCGGCGCTATAACCACAAACGTATCGGCACCAAAAGCTTCGAAATGAGCGTTAAAGGTCTGTAAAGTAAGGTTGGTGTCTTTGACCGGCGCGGTAAAAACTAGCCCCTCACTCTTGCCAATCCAGTTGCTTTGCATAAGCTTAACTTTTTCAGGCCACTCAAGCTTTTCAAGGCCTTGAAGCAATTTTTCGGCATAATCGGTAATCCGCAAAACCCATTGACGCACGGGCTTTTGCTCAGTTGGCGAGCCACAACGCTCACACCCGCCAGCAACAACCTCTTCATTGGCAAGGCCGGTAAGGCACTTTGGGCACCAATTAATGGGCATGCTGTCTTGGTAGGCAAGACCTGCTTTGTACATTTGCAAAAAGATCCATTGGGTCCATTTGTAGTAAGCAGGATCGGTGGTATCAACCTCTTTGCTCCAGTCGTACATAGAACCAATGTAGGCAAGTTGGCGCTTAAAGTTGGCAACGTTGCTGGCAGTACCGCCTTTTGGATGAATTCCTTTTTTAATAGCATCGTTTTCTGCTGGCAGGCCAAAGGCGTCCCAACCCATTGGATGCAGCACATCGTAACCTTGCAGCCACTTCATGCGGGCATAAACGTCTGAAAACACATAACCCTTCCAGTGGCCCACGTGGATACCAGACCCGGACGGATAGGGAAACATGTCTAGACAATAAAACTTCTCTTTGGACTGATCATTCTTCATCTTGAAGTAAGGATCTTTTTGCCAAGAATTACGCCATTTTTCTTCAACAATCTTAAAATCGTAACTCATCGTTGTGCCCTTGGTCACCGTAAATTGGTGCGTTCTTTAAGTAGCCTTTGCCTACAGCTTTAGTTGTCCCATTGTAGTCCAAAAGAGAAAAAATGGCCAAAAATAAATCACCTGCCTCTGTCTTCATAGCACTTATTAAAAATAATTACAAATGTGAATTATTGACTTTGCAAGCCTGATTTAGCTACCATAAAGATAGATAACTATGAATAAGATCGAATAAAAAGGGACTTTCTGATCCTCTGAGGGGGGAATAGTAATGAAGATTTTGGCACGCAACTGTAGACCTATCGTTTCAAATAATAAAAATATTTTTCTATTTGCACTTTTTATTATTTGGGGATCATCAGACGCACAGGCTATTTCTCGACCAAAAACATCACCTACCCCTCAAATCATTGCTCAAGTCGCCAAGCAACCTGAAGCTGAGTGGACCATGCTTATTTATGCACAAGCCAACAATTCGCTGAGCAAATTTGCACACCGCAACTTTGCTGACATGGCAACCATTGGCTCCAACCGAAACCTCAACGTTTTGGTTCAATGGTACCAACCAGGTCAACAAGGCATTTGGCGCTATCAAATTAATAAAGGTCGCATGGATCTTGATGAATGCATCACACAACCAACTGACGGCAATAAAGCCCAAGACCTTGTTGATTCAATGGAATGGGCAGTTAAAAAGTACCCAGCAAAAAAATATTGTCTGATTTTATGGAATCATGGCATGGGAATTGTTGACCCACTGTGGGGTAACTCGATACAAATGATTCAGCCCAAAATGATGAAAAACAACCCTCGAATCCAAATAGCAGGCCTAACGCAAGCAGCACCAGCGCAGGCAAAATTTCAAAAGATTGAAAAAAAAACAGCAAAAAATCATCATCGCGGTATTTTATTTAACGAAAATTCTCGTACCTACATGACTAATCAAGTCCTTTCCCAAGCCCTGGAAGAGATCAAAACACGCGTACTCAACAATCGCAAAATCGATCTACTCGGTATGGACGCCTGCTTGATGGCAATGATTGAAGTTGGCTACCAAGTTCGTAACTACGCTGCATACATGGTTGGCTCGCAAGAAGTTGAATTGGCTTCCGGCTGGGCATATCAACCACTCCTACAAAAGCTTACTACAGCTTCACTTACGCCGGCACAGTTTGCGCAAGAAATAGTTACCAACTACCAAAATCTTTATAAAAACAAAATACAATTTTATACACAATCAGCCATAGATCTTGAAAAAATAGATATGTTAAAAGATTCTATCGACGCAGTTGTTCACGATATTGCTGTGTGTAAAGAACTTGATCCTGCAAATTTTGCCAATATTATAAAAAAAGCACGTAACAGCTGTATTCAGTTTAGTACGCAAAGCTACATCGACCTTCATTCATTTTTTTCTGAAGTTTTAAGCCACATAACCACAACGTATGCCAACCGCGCACAGGCAAAACGCCTGCACCCGCTTACCAACGCAGTAGCAAAACTCAAAGAATCGCTCGCTCTAAGCATGCAAATATTAGACAGTGTTGTTATTGCCAACACTTCCGGCCGTTACCTGTCTAATGTTAAAGGGCTTTCAATTTATTATCCACAAGCCGGAACCGGCATCGACAATTCATACAGCAAAACTGAGTTTGCTCAAGATTCTTCTTGGCATATATTTTTGCAAAAAATTCTTGCTTTACAGTAGGAAACATTATGAATAGTGGTAAAAAAAAAATAACGCAAATACTGCTTACCATAACACTCCTTAGCGCATCGTTTGCATCTGCCAAGCGACAACCAGAAGCAGAATGGACGGTTGTTACGTACATTCAGGCCGACAATAGCCTTGCGCCTTTTGCTTTAAAAAACATTCAAACCATGCAGCAGGCGGGATTAAAAAATAAAATAAATATTTTAGTACACTGGAACATGCCAGAAAATAAAAAAATTGTACGCTACCTCGTTACCAAAAATGCACTAATCGAAGATAAAGATATCAAAGTAAAAACTTATGAGGACCATGAAAAAAGCTTAGTTGATACTATGAAATGGGCAGCAACTAACTACCCTGCAAAAAAATATATGCTTAATTTTTGGAATCATGGTAGCGGCATTATTGACCGCGTTAACTATTTAAAAGGCAGAAGTCAACTTCGCACTCATTGGCTAGAAACTCCAGGCCTGGAGCAAGAATCAGCATTTCGTGGCATCCTTTATAGCGATACTAACCACACGTATCTAGACAACCAACAACTCGCACGGTCACTGGAAGCAATCACGCTCACGCTAGGCAAAAAAATTGATGTGATAGGTATGGATGCGTGCTTTATGGCAATGCTAGAAATTGGGTATCAAATTAAAGATTATGCTAAAGTTTTGGTTGCTTCACAAAACTCAGAACCCGGACGAGGCTGGAATTATGCAGAGTTTTTAAATAAACTCAGCAAAGAACCACATCTGGTTAATGCACAAAAACTTGGCAAACATATTGTTAATGCTTACCAAAAACTCTACGCAGGGGATGTTAATTTTTATACACAATCGGCAATCAACTTGCGTGCACTTGATCCAATAAAAGAAAATATTAATCAGCTGGTTGCTTGTCTTGAGCATTGCAAAAATTTAAACGAAAAAAAAATTAGAAAAGCTATTCAAACAGCTAGCAACATAACCCTCAAATTTCATATGCACGACTTTGTTGACCTTCATTCTTTTTATACTGCTCTGCTGAAAGCAACAAGTAAACGATCTCTCTACGATGCCAGCGAACAACGGACAACCACTGGATATACAAAGGCATTGAAAAAGCTTCGGGCAACGCTACAAGAAGGACTTGCCACTATAAACCAAGCGGTATATACCTCAGCAGCAGCACCAACATACAACCGTGCGCGCGGCATCTCAATTTATTTACCACGAAAAAAAATCCATCATTCCTATCCAAAAACAATGTTTGCTCAAGAAAGCTTGTGGCTCCATTTTTTAGAAACATTTTTTTGCTCTCAACATGCTGTCACAAGCGAGTAGCTCATGAAAAAATTGCTCGTGCTAGGCATAGTACTGGCTCTTACCACTATACCTTTGTATGCTCAAGCTGACTGGACAATTTTAAATTATATCGAAGCAAATAATAACCTTTCTTTTTTTGCCAACAACAATATTGAAGCTATGAAACTGGTTGGCTCAACATCAAACGTTAATATCTTGGTGCAACTTTCTGAGCCAACAACAAAAAAAACCTGGCGCTATAAAATAAAACAAGGCGGGAAAACAAATCATACTTCACTGAACAAAGATATGGGCCTTGATCCTGAAAAAGAGCTGATCGATGCAGTACTATGGGCTCACACGCACTACCCAGCAAAACGCTTTATGCTTATTTTTTGGAACCATGGTGGCGGCATTATAGACAAACACAAGAGTAAAAAAATTTATGAGCAGCATCAAAAAAAATATTCGCGCACGCGCTCTATTCTTTACAATTATCAACATGAAACTTTTTTAACTAATCAACAGCTTGAAAGGGCATTAAAACAGATTAGTGAAGTTAGAGGCAAAAAAATTGATATCATTGGCATGGACGCCTGCCTGATGGCAAGCATCGAAATTGCTTACCAAATAAAAGATTATGCTGATTATTTTATTGCTTCGGAAAATGTTGAAATTGCTCCAGGTTGGTGTTATGGCAACTTTTTGCGCAAATTGATTGCACAGAGCACCATGTCGCCACTAAAGCTTATGGAAACCATTATTTCTTCATTTGCCAGCACCAACGCAATAAGAACCCCGCACTATACGCTTTCGGCAATAAAACTAGATCTTATGAACAAAATTTCAGACCATATTAACAACGTCATACTGGCATTTTATGCGCATAAAGATAGCGCAGACACTAATAAAATTGAGCAGGCAATTTTAAAGGCACATGCAAAAACAAATCAATTTGAAAATACGGGGTATTTAGATGCTCACCATCTGTTTTTTAATATCGAAAAAGAAATAAAACAGCTCTTAAAACAGAGAAACGCGTCAAACAAAGAATACCTACAAACCTTGATCACTCAATTGCATGCCGCTCGCTTGGCAATTCGCCAAGCAGTTGTGTATAACCAAACAGGTAGTTCGTACCAAAAATCCAAAGGCCTTACTCTTTATTATCCAAAAAAATCTATACATAATTCTTACGAAAACACCAGATTTGCACTCGATACTTTATGGCTCTCATTCATCAAAGAACACCGTCCTTAAGCTTTTAATTTCATTATTCATCTCAATTCTTGATTACGTATCACCAAGATTTTTACACTTGGCCAGTTGTTCATTATCTTACCAACTGTAATCAAGGAGATGTTTATGAAAAAACGTTTACTGTTACTTACTTTCACCCTCATTCTTACACAACAAGCCGTAGGCGCTTTGGCTGAATGGACAGTTTTAACCTACATTCAAGGCGACAATGATCTTGACCCCTTTGCCGATTTCAACATTCGAGATATGCAAAAGGTTGGCTCAACAGCCGCTGTGAACATTGTAGTTCAATGGGACCAACCCAACAATAATAAAACATGGCGCTACAAAGTTAATAAAGGCTCACGCACCGACGTTGGCACGCTCAATTTAGAAATGGGCGTTAATGCCAAAAATGAACTTGTTAATGCAATTCAGTGGATAAAAAATAATTACCCAGCAAAAAAATACGCTTTAATTTTGTGGGACCATGGAAATGGAGTACTTGACCGCACATTAAACAAAACACTCCAAACAAACTCCTGGCTTGGCCTTCCCGGTTGCAAAAACCTCTTCCAAGATCGAGGCATTTTGTACGATTACACCCAAGGAACTTTTTTAGACAACAGCGATCTTTTATACGTCTTGCAGCAAGCAAAAAATATTCTTGGGCAAAATATTGATATCTTAGGCACTGATGCGTGCTACATGGGAATGCTTGAACTTGGTTACCAAGCCAAGGATTATGTAAATTATTTTGTAGCGTCGGAAGAAACTATCCCTGGCGAAGGCTGGCCATACTCAGGCTTCTTGGATCCACTAATAAAAACACCCACTCAAAGTGCATTAACGTTATCAAAAAACATAGTTTCTGCCTACAAGTCATACTATCGCACAACGCGTGATGTTACTCTGTCATCGGTTGACTTAAAGAAAATTCCAGCACTAAATACAGCACTTAACGCAGTCATTCAAGAGATTAATAGCATCGCACAAACCAACCAAGCCACAATGCGCAACGCCGTCAATAAAGCTTACACAAAATCAACTCACTTCTCTCAGTACGCTTACATTGATTTGTACACATTTTTAAACAATCTCGCATCAGAAACAAAAAAAAATAAAGCCCTTGGCACAAAGACTCTTGCAACCACATTGACTAATGCTATGAATACATTGGCTTCTTCTGTTGTTGCAAATGCTGTAGGCGCAGCGTATCCAAAAGCACGAGGTATTTCTATTTATTTCCCAACAGACCTTGATTTTAGCAATGGCTATACTGACACATTATTTTACCAACAATCGCAATGGGTTAACTTTTTAAATACATACGTTAGTTAAAATAAGAAAGCAGTTTTCTATGAAAAAAATTATACAGAGTTCACTACTATTTTGTGGCTTTTTATCGTCATGCTTTGCTGTTGAGAGCAAAGAAAGCCTTGCAAAAAACAGTAAAGCGATAAACAATAAAAAACTTTCTGAAGCTCTTATTTCCAATAACCAACCATTTTTACATAAATATCTTGATTCAAAAAATATTGATTCACGCGACAAAAACAATAACACCCTTCTCCATAAAGCAATAGAGCTTGGCCACGAACACGCAATAGCACTTCTTCTCAATAAAAAAGCCAATGTAAATGCTCTCAATAACAAAAACAAAACCCCTCTTCATATTGCCGCGAAAAAAGGAAACACCAAAGTTGTTATCTCTCTGCTTGCCAACAAAGCAAAAGTAAATGCTAAAACAAACAAAAACAAAACGGCTTTACACTACGCTGCACAAAAGGGAAATAAAGACATTGTCGCAACTCTTTTGTCACAAGGCGCTGATATTACCGCTTTTGACAGATTTGCCAGAACACCAATGCACACGGCAATTGAAAACAACCAAATTGAAGTTATGCAAATGCTTGAAAAATACGCACAAACGCTTGCCAAAAACCCAGGCAAAACAAACCAAAATGAAGACAACTAAATTTGCCTTAGCCTTAGTATAAACAAAAAAGCCCCTCAATCAGGAGGGGCTTTTTTGTTTGCCACGTAAAAAAAATTATGCTTATACTTAATGAAAATTACCATCATACCGCCCAACGTACCATGGAGAGCTCATGAGCCAAACAACGCCAAAAAGTACCCCCGTCACCAAACAAGACGAAAAAATTTTAGTGGTCCCCGCCCGCAAGCTTTTTTCGAGCAATTCAATCAACGGCTTTCATCCACTTAAAGATTTCGATTTTTACGCAAACTTGATTGCCACCAACAAAGAATTTTTGTGGCGCTCCGACATGGAACAAGACGCAACCTACAAACAAATTATCCCGTATCTTATCTTTACGTACAACGACAAATATTTCTTAATGCAACGCAGAGGGTCTGCCAGCGAACAACGATTAAAAAATAAGCGCACGCTGGGCATTGGCGGGCATATCCGCGAAGACGATATTGCCGGCAAAGATATTATTGACTGGGCAAAGCGCGAGTTTCACGAGGAAGTAAATTATGATGGCACGCTTGATGTTGAAATTTTGGGCCTGATTAATGACGAAAGTAACGAGGTAGGCATGGTACACACCGGCTTTGCCTTCTTACTCAAAGGCAATAACCCCAACATCAGCATTCGCTCAGAGCTCAAAGAAGGGCATTTATTAACACTTGAAGAATGCGCAGAATATTACGACGCCATGGAAACATGGACACAACTTGTTTTTAACTTTTTACAGCAAAGAACCCAAGGATAACGCCGTGAACAACGACCAACGCCTCTTTCTTGAAAACAAAGCTCTCAACCTGCGCATCGACTCAATTCGCGCAACATCGGCAAGCAAATCGGGCCACCCAACGTCATGCCTTTCAGCAGCTGATATTATTGCTGCGCTGTTTTTTAATGTGCTCAAACACGACCTAAAAAATCCAAAAGCGGCCAACAACGATCGCTTTATTCTTTCCAAAGGCCATGCAATACCGGTTGTTTATGCTGCCTACAAAGCGCTGGGTGTTATCAGCGATCATGAACTGCTGAGCCTGCGTAAGTTTGATTCAATTTTGGAAGGCCACCCAACACCGCGCTTTATTTATAACGAAGCAGCAACCGGCTCACTGGGGCAAGGTTTGGGCGTTGGGCTTGGTATGGCGTTGCACGCAAAGCACCACAAGCTAAGTTTTAAAACATATGTCATGATGGGCGATGGCGAAATTGCCGAAGGTTCCATTTGGGAAGCGGCAGATTTGGCTGCACACTACAATGTTGATAATTTGATTGGCATTGTAGACTGCAACCGCTTGGCGCAATCTGATGAAGGCATTAACGGCCACCACGTTGAAAAAATTGCCGCCAAATTTGAAGCGTTTGGCTGGAAGGCTTTTGTTATTCACGGCCACAACATGACCGAGATTATGTCAGCATTTCACGAGGCACAACAAGCAGGCAAGCCGGCTGTTATTGTTGCAAAAACCTTTAAAGGCCACGGCTTGGCAGGTATTGAAAATAAACTCGGCTTTCACGGCAAACCGTTTAGCGCACCTGAAGAGCACGAGGCTATTGAAAAACTCAAGAGCCATTTCAAAGAGGCGTACGAATATAATCACAATCTTGATCTCCATAAAATTCACGCACCAGAAACTACTAATTTGTGCTTTCAAAAACAACAACCAGACATTAAAATTGATCTAGCCAGCGATTCACAAGTAAAACACTTTGGTGGGTCAGAAAAAATTGCAACCCGCCAAGCATTTGGCTACGCATTGGCAGCACTAGGCCGAGCCAGCAAGGCAGTCTTTGCGCTAGACGCTGACGTGCAAAACTCAACCTACACAGAATATTTTGAACGCGAATTCCCTGACCGCTTTGTACAATGCTTTGTTGCTGAACAAAACATGATCAGCGTGGCAACAGGCCTGCAAGCACGCGGCAACATTCCATTTGCTGCTACCTTTGCCGCATTTTTCACGCGCGCACACGACCAAATTAGAATGGCAGGCATTGGCCGCAATGCACTGCGTTTGTGCGGTTCGCACGTGGGCGTTTCAATTGGCGAAGACGGCCCTTCACAAATGGGCTTAGAAGATATTGCGCTGTTTCGCAGCGTGCCAAACTCGATTGTTTTGTACCCAAGCGACGGCGTTTCTACCTACAAATTGACGCAAGAAATGGCCAACTACCACGACGGCGTTTCGTACCTGCGCACCACACGGGCAGCAACGGCCAATCTATACGACGCCTGCGAAGAGTTCCCTGTTGGTGGCTGCAAAGTTTTGCATGAAACAGACGATCAAGATATTGTCTGCGTTATTGCGGCCGGCATTACCCTGCATGAGGCGCTTAAAGCTTATAAGCTCTTAAAAGAACAAGGCATTCACATCGCGGTTATCGATTTGTACTCAATTAAACCTATCGATGCCAAAACGATTATCAAAATTGCCTCAAAGTCACATCACGGCATTATTACTGTTGAAGATCATTACAGCCAGGGCGGAATTGGTGAAGCAGTAGCACATGCGGTGGTTAACGAAAACATTAAAATTAAGAGTTTAGCAGTTAAACACATCTCCCGTTCTGGCAGCCCAGCAGAGCTTTTGGCTGATGCTGGCATAGACGCTCAAAGCATTGTTGACGCAGTGCAAACACAATATAGAAACGACTAATGAAAAAAGGCCCATTAAACGGGCCTTTTTTCTATTTTTCAAGAAAATTTTTGAATTCTAAATTAAATGAAGCCAGCTAAAAAACTGGCGGGGCTGACGGGACTCGAACCCGCGACCTTCCGCGTGACAGACGGACGCTCTAACCAACTGAGCTACAGCCCCTAAAATAAGTCAAAAGAACGACTTCAGTAGTGCTATTGTGCCATATTTAATGATTTTTGCAAGCAAATCCTAAACTTTCTTCTGTAAAGAAATGCTCGAGTACCAAGCCATCATCGCTACCTAGCAAGAATTTCTCGCCCTGCACCCACGGCATCTCTATGAACTTTATCTTCATCAAGAATAAAGCGACCAAGTAGGTATTGCTTAAAATGTTTCTTGCGCAGCAGTAAAGTACAATAGCCGGTTTTCAATGGTACAACATCAAGTTCTTTAACAAGTAACTGCATCGACTGTTTTACCCGCTCAAGGTCTTCTACACAGCTGGCCATAAGTTCAATTTCGAGAAATGTACCAAGACCAGCAACTTCATCAACACATATCGTAAATGCATCGCGCTTATAAGTAGTACGCCGTTTATCAACAACATAGTGCTCAACAAAATTGTTAACATATTTAAGATGGTCAAGATCAGCTATAATAAGCGGTTTTAAATCGAGGCTTACCAGTAAGGGATTAAGTCTTTCCAAATCTTGTACTTGCAATGGCAAGGCAAAACTATGCTCTTCGCAATAGTCTTGAATCGCTAAATCAGGATTTTCAAGCGTTGCACGATTAAATTTTATGTCCAATTTTTTGTTGTTGCGAATGCGTACAAAAATGCCCCTTTGATAAAGCAGCACTTGAGGATTGTCCAGATAAATATCGACATCATGCTTTTGATGTAATGTATCACATGATGAGAGGAATGAAGCAAGCTGTTGCGTCGTACGCAACTCATAACGCAGCTCAATTTCAAAATGGTTCATCGTTACTCCCTTGTTGTGCTACAATAAAACTAAATATCAATTCTACCCGCAGCATAACCAATTTTTTATAGAAGCACACGCTTCAAGCGCTTCAACTCCATCGCAAAATTCTAAAACCACCCCGGCCTGAATGTAATAAACGCGGTCAAACACTTTACGCACAAAACTCATATCCTGACTTGAAAGAGCAATGGTTAAGCCAGATTGTGCAAGTCGTTGCAAAATAACAACCAACAAATCGGTACTAGCAGGATCGAGCGATGCCGTGGGCTCGTCCAACAAAAGCACGCGCGGCTTGAGACACAAAGCTCGTGCTAGAGCAACACGCTGTTGCTGACCACCAGACAGTTGGGATGGGTAACGCTCAGCAAAGCCTTCCATTTCAAGTTCTTGCAACGCAGCAAGCGCTATTGCTTTTGCCTGTTCGTACGATACGCCTCGAACAAGTAATGGATCTATACAATTTTCAAGCACTGTAAATTGTGGGAACAGATTAAAGTCTTGAAAAACATAACCAACTAATTCTGCCCGGGCTTCGCGCGCTACGCCCGGCACAGCCGACCTTTCAAGTAAAGACCGATCAAAACAAATATCGCCAGAAGTTATTGGCATAAGCCCTGCAACTGATTTTAAGAGCGTCGTTTTGCCGGCGCCACTTTTTCCAATAAAACTGGTAATACGCCCAGGTTCAAGTGTGACCGAAATGTTGTCAAGCAACAGTTGTTCTTTAATGCGTACACTTAAATTATTAACGAGAACCATAACGCATCCTTCTTTCGGCATAAAACATTGCCAGATTTAAAAGCGCAGAAAAAATTAAATAAATACAGGCAACAGAACAGTAAACAGGCAGCGGGTTGAGTTCGCGCGAAATAATATTCATACCAACACGCGTCGTTTCAGTAACGCCAATGGTGGCCAACAGCGACGTTGTTTTTAAGAGCTGCTCAAGCTCCCCAAGCAGTGCTGGCAAAACAATGCGCACAGCCTGGGGAAGTATAATGCGACGCAATGTTTGCAAGCGTGAGTACCCCAGTACAAAGCACGCATCCCACTGCCCACGAGGCACGGCATTAATGCCAGCGCGAACAATTTCAGTAACGTAGCCGCTTGAACAAAAAGCCAGCGCTATGCCTGCAGCCGCAAAACCAGAAAGTGTAATGCCAAGCAAGCTTGGCAAAACAAAGTAAACAATAAGAATTTGGACGTACGCCGGAATGCCTTTAGTAATAAATGTGTAGGTACGTAGTAACGTTCCCAGCTTGTTTGAACCAATTTTTTGAGAACCAAGTATTCCCAACATAGTTCCAACAACTATGCTCATGCTGCCCGCAACAAGCCAGGCGGCAAGGGTGACCCCTGCGCCTTGAGCCAATTGCGAAACGTAGGTAATAAGAACACTCATACCATCTCCCATTTCTTTTCAAGCGTTTCAATGACACCGTTATTTTTGAGTTCTTGCACGGCCAGACTTATCTGATTAATTAAGTTTTTGTTATTGTGCTTGATCACAATGCCCATGCCCTGCTCTTGATAATCTTGCTCAAGCGCGACATCCAAAATCTGAATCTCAGGAAATTTTGCTTTGAACTTTTTGGCAATTGCCAACTCAACCAGAGCTGCCGTAGCCTTGCCATACTGCAAGTTAAGTAAGGCATCATCAACTTTTTCAGTCTGAAGCTCAACCACATTTTTGTATTTGCTCAGCACATGTGCTTGCGCAGAACTTGGTTCAACGCACACAGTTAAGCCCGTCATATCGTTAAGACTTTTGATACCCGCCGGAATTTTTTGCCAAAAAATAAGCGGGTAGGTTAATGTTGGCTCACCCTGATAATAAACCATGGCCAGCTTTTTGAGCCTGTCCTGCGTAATGGACATGCCCCAAATAATAGCATCAATAGAACCTTGCTCAAGCGCCATCATGAGCGATGTCATTGAACCCAAATCTTTGAGGTCCAACTTTTTGTTAAGTTTGGACGCAACGGCATTGGCAATGTCAATATCAAAGCCTTCGTACTCACCCTGCTGGTTAATACTCGCAAATGGCGCATAGCCTGCAGCAGTACCAACAACGAATGTTTTGTCGTCCCGATTTACGTTTGTTTTGAATAGAAATTTGGTAGCAAAAACAACTACACAGCACACAATAATTACGACAATAGCTTTAGTTACAATTTTTTTAAATTGCATAATAAACCTCTTTTTAAAAATAAGTTTTTTGAAATCTGTTACTAAAAATAAATGGTTAAGGAGTTATTTCGCACACGAAGCTGTCTTTTTATTCAACGCTTCTGTGCTTAATTTTATGAATAACGGCTGAGTAGCCGTGATGTGGTTCATGCTTTAGAAAGCGCGCAACGCGCGTGATGGTGGCAAGACTTGCCCCGGTAACCTGACTAATTTCGCGATATGACAATTCGCCTTTTTCGAGCAAGCGGCAAACACGCCACCGCTCGGACAAGGCAATAATTTCCTGCGGCGTGCATAAATCACGCAAGAAGCGACCCACTTCGTCAGAGGTTTTCAACAGAAGCAAGGCTTCACACAGCTCCTCAACGGAGCTTGTCGACAGGATTCTGGTTGTTGCCTTTTCTTTCTTTTTCATCGTTTTTCCGTGTTTTTCTTCAAATTTTTGTTCTCTTGTTTTATCATACTAAAACAAACCGACCGCAAAGTCAACTACTCATACACAAATTCAGTGCCGACATTTGACCGGTAAGTAGCCGGTAAACGGCCGGTAAATGATGAAAAACCCTAAAAATACGTTCTTATTTTTTCTTTTTAGCCAAATCATGAAAATGTTTCTTGAGAAATACATCCCACGTAACCCAAAAAAGCGCTAATGCTATTAAAACATGTAAGTGTTCATTCATTTTTTTCTATAAAAATAAAACTGCACGCCATAAGAACATGCACAGACAAATAACGACAACAAATAAAGTTCATACCAATGCCACATGCTTAGGTCCTAAATGATCTCAATCAAATGAGCCCAGAGGTTGTTATAAAAAACAAATCTATAAAACTAATTAAAACGACAAGCAAGCAAGAATATATGCCTGAGTAAGATTGGTATATTCCTGAAGTATCTCTTCAATACTCATTCCCTGCGCCAAAAGACCCAAGATCAATTGGACCGTTAAGCGCGTTCCTTTGATAACTGGCTTTCCAACCATTACTTTGGGATCAACCACAATGCGATTTAAAGTTTCTAATTTGTTCATACTTCAACCTTAAATTTTTAAAATTTTTAAAAATGCCTCTAGCTCAATAAAAAACCATACAATGCTGGACTGCCCTGGTCAAGCAAATGTCAACTCCTGCCACTTATAACACAGTAGTTGACACCACTGAACTATGCATGGTACGAGTAAAAGAAAATATTAAGAATGGCCCCTGGATTTTGGATTAAATTTATGAAAAAAATTTTTTTTCTAGCTATCGCACAATGCTTATCACTCAGTGCCTTACTTTATTTTCTGAAAAAACCTATCCATCCAGTTAGCGGAACGGTAGCACATTATGTTGACGAACAAAGAATATTTGACGCCAAGCCCCGCTCTTTGGAAGTTGTTTTTTGGTACCCTACCAACAAATCGGTAAAAACAACGCCTCAGGAATATGGCATCTGGAAACTCGGTGATGTAGCGGTAGATACACCGATAATCCCTGACAAACTACCACTCATTCTTTTTTCACACGGCTTTGGCGGCGACCCGTACGGAAACTCCTGGTTTGCGCACTATTTGGCCTCGCATGGTTACATAGTTGCTTGTGTAAAACATTATGGCAACGCTTTTGGCAATATGATTCCTGAACTTGGCGCCCGCCCCTGGAACAGGCCGTTGGATATGAGCTTCATTCTTGATAAAATTTTAAGTGATCCACGCTTTAAAGATCATATCGATGCCAACCGGATAGGCGCGGCAGGTTTTTCGCAAGGCGGCATGACCACACTTTGGCTTGCTGGAGTTAAGGCTAATTTAGATCAGGAGCTCTTGTACAAATACATGGCAAGCATAAAGGATAATGAATGGAGATCGGTCTTTGAAAACTTCACACAAAGTGATATTTCAGATGCCAATAAATCGTATCATGATGATCGGATAAAAGCTGTTTTTGCAATGGCACCTGGGCTTGATTTTAATAATTGGATGTTTACAAAAGAAAGTTTATTAACTGTCTACACACCAATATACCTTGTTGTGGGCGATGCAGACATGGTAGTCTCAGCTGATGAACATGCAAAATTTTTTGCACAAAATATACCATCAAGCACACTCACTATACTTTCTCCAAACGTAAGTCACTGGGTCTTTATGAACGAAAGCACTCAAGAAGGCAAAAAAATTAACCCAAAAATTACTATTGATGCCCCAGGGGCAGACAGAACAAAAATTCATAAAAGCGTGGGCAGGACTGCTTTAAAGTTTTTTGATACAAATCTAAAAACATCAAGTAAAACACCCAAATAACAAGCTTTAAGCCGTTATTTGGGGCCACTTTCTAAATTCCCCTTTTTGCGCTAAACTGGTTTTATGTTTAATAAAAAAAATGCCTTCAAACTCTCATCACCGTTCAAGCCTGCGGGCAGCCAACCAGAAGCAATAAAACAACTTTGTGAAAACAGACCAGGAAAATCTACCCTACTTGGCGTAACCGGCTCCGGCAAAACCTTTACCCTGGCAAATGTTATTGCTCAGCGTGGTAAAAGTGTACTCATTTTGTCGCCCAACAAAACGTTGGCAGCACAGCTGTATGAAGAATTTTCGCTTTTTTTTCCTGAAAACAAGGTCTGTTATTTTGTGAGTTATTACGACTACTATCAACCCGAGTCGTACCTACCTGCACAAGATATTTATATCGCCAAAGAAACCAAAATTAATACCGAAATTGAACGGTTACGCGTTGAAGCAACCGCTTCAATTATTAACCGCAACGACGTTATTGTTATTGCCTCAGTCTCGGCAATTTACTCGCTTGGTAACCCAACTGATTACCGTGAACTGACCTTCCAAATTAAAGTGGGCGACACTATCTCGCGCAAAGAGTTTGTTGAAAAGCTTATTTTTATTCAGTACAAACGCAACGACGTTGAGCTCAACTCCGGCAACTTTCGTGTAACGGGTAACTCAATTACTATTAACTTGCCCTACCTGCATGACAACATACGCGTTGAACTTTTGGGCAACACCATTGAAACTATTGAATTGTTGGACAAACGCGAACATAGAGTAGTGCAAGAACTCGACAACTTTTTAATCTTTCCAGCCAAGCACTTTTTGACCACACAAGACAAACGCGAAACCGCTATTCAAAACATTAAAGAAGATTTAGAACGAGAAGCGGCTGAACTGACCAACCCGCTCTACCGCGAACGCTTGATAACCAGAACCAAGCATGATATCGACATGATTGCAGAAACCGGTTACTGCAGCGGTATTGAAAATTACTCCCGCTACTTTGATGGCCGCATGCCAGGCAGCGCGCCCTACACCCTGTTTGATTTCTTTGACGATGATTTTTTACTGGTCATCGATGAGTCGCATATCACCATCCCGCAACTTGGCGGCATGTATAAGGGCGACTATTCGCGCAAGCAAGCATTGATTGAATATGGTTTTAGACTGCGGACAGCAGAAGACAACCGCCCGCTCAAGTTTGAAGAAATCGAAAGATTCTTTAAAGACGTCATTTTTGTTTCTGCCACTCCAAGCGAATATGAGCTTCAACATAGCGATCAGGTTGTTGAACAAATTGCACGTCCAACAGGTATTATTGACCCGGAAGTTATTATGCGGCCACGAGAAGGCCAAATTGAAGATTTGATTAAAGAAATAAAAGATACTAATAAACGTGGCTTTAGAACACTTATCACTGTTTTGACCAAAAAATCAGCAGAAGATTTATCACAATTTCTTGAGAACCAAAAACTTAAAGTTTGCTATCTACACAGTGAAATTAAGACACCACAACGGACTGAGATTCTGCACAAGTTACGCTTGGGCGTTTTTGACTGCTTAGTTGGTATTAACCTGTTGCGCGAAGGCTTAGACTTGCCTGAAGTGGCACTGGTTGCTATCATGGACGCCGACATTGAGGGTTTTTTACGCAATGAACGCTCGCTGATCCAAACCATTGGACGAGCGGCACGTAATGCAGAAAGCAAAGTAATTTTATATGCCGACAAGATAACCAAGTCGATCAAGCGAGCGCTTGAAGAAACAAACAGACGCCGCGCAATTCAGACAGCTTATAACGAAGAACATGGTATTACACCGGAAACCGTAAAGCGCGAAGTAGCAAAGAGTATTTCCAAACTTCAAGAAGGTATTAAAGCCGCATCAAAAGCAGAAAAACAGGGCAAAAAAATTAAACCTAAAAACGCTGACGATGCACGCGCGCTCATTACTCAACTTGAACTTGAAATGCAACAGGCAGCAGAAGATTTAAAATTTGAACGCGCTATTGAACTGCGCGATCGTATTTTGGCACTACAAAAACAATTTTTACAAAAATAATAATGCAGAACACCAAGCTTGAGCAAGAATGTATTGATCTGTTTAATGCACAGGGTATGTCTACCCAAACCATTCGTGCATTCCAAGAAGTTATTTATAATTACTACCACCAAGCCGGCAGAACCTTTGCATGGCGACAGGAAGTAACACCGTACCGTGTTGTTGTTTCTGAAATTATGTTGCAACAAACACAAACCTATCGGGTTGCTCCAAAATTTGATGCGTTTGTTGAACGCTTTCCAACGTTTAACGAACTCGCACATGCACCGTTTGAAGAGGTACTGCGCTTATGGAAGGGCCTGGGCTACAACCGCCGCGCTCTTAATTTACAAAAAATTGCACACAACTTGGTTACCAACTTTGACGGACAACTGCCCAATTGCCCGCAAACGCTGGCAACCCTGCCCGGCATTGGCAAGGCAACAGCTGCCTCAATCTGCGCTTTCGCACACAACACGCCAACTACTTTTATTGAAACAAATATCCGTACCGTGTTTATCTACTTTTTTTATCGAACAAAAATAGATATTTCAGACAAAGAACTCATGCCATTAATTGAAAAAACAGTCGATACTAGCAATCCGCGACATTGGTACTATGCACTGATGGACTATGGCGTTATGCTCAAAAAAAATGTTGGTAACTTGTGCAAGCTGAGCAAGCATTATGCAAAGCAATCTAAGTTCCAGGGCTCAGACCGGCAAATTCGCGGTATGATTTTACAGGTTTTACTCGAACACCCACTTTTATCAGAACACAAGCTTATTCAAAAAATAGACCGCCCACAAGGTCGCATACAGTTAATTCTTGATCAACTTTGCCAAGAAGGCTTTATTCAAAAGAGTTCTCTTGGTTTAAAGCTCTCCTAATGTTCCCACCAAATCTTAAAGAACCTTCATCTTTCTAACATTTTTCTCAAAATCTTGAGTTCTTCTTTTCTCTTGAACTAGGATAGTAAAAGCTATTTTTAGTATTTAAAGGTTTCACCCCTCAAAAAAAGAGAGAATTGCGATGAAACAAAAAAGAACATACTCGGTCCTAGGCCTTGTTTTATTGTTGAGCTTGATGCTCAATATTAACCAAGCAGCATTTGCAGGACCCGGCGACCCCTCAACATCCGACAGTACCGATAATAAAGATAAGAAAACAGAGCAACAAACCAACGAAAAAAAATCAGACAGCTCAGATAATAAAAAAGAAACTAACGATCAGAAGAAAAAAGACAAAGAAGCCGAAAAACAGAAAAAGAAAGAGGCTGACGATCAGAAGAAAAAAGACAAAGAAGCTGAAAAACAAAAAAAGAAAGATGCTGATAATCAAAAGAAAAGCGACACTGATAAGAAAAGTAAAGACAGCGACAAGAAAAAAGAGAGTACCAAACAAAGCAAAAAAACATCTCAAGTGGGCATGACCAAAGAACAACAGAAACAACAAAAACAAATTGAAAAAGAGAAACAAAAAAAAGCAAAAGAAGCAGCAAAACAAGCAAAGAAAAATAAGGGCAAAGCGAAAGAAAAAGAAGAAGATCAACAAATTGTAGCCGCAACAGGCCCCCAACAAAAAATCTCTAAAGATTTATTCACTGCGTTGCCAGGAACAGATTTACAAAACATCGATATCGCTCGCGGCGGCAACGACCCATTAATTTTTGGGCTCTCAAAAGACGGAAAATTATCCAAACTCAATAAAGATTGGAACGGCTGGTCTGACATTTCTCCAACAACAGTTCTTCAAAGTTTTTCGGTTGGCGCTGATGGCACTATTTGGAGTTTAGACAAAGATGGTAACTGCTGGTACCAAGAAGACGGACAAACAGAATGGGGACAAATTAGTACCAAAGACAAAAAATTTGCACAACTTTATGTTGGTAATAAAAATGAAGTTTGGGCCCGCGATACCGATAACAATATTTGGAGAAAAAAGAACCCAGTTACCGAACAAACTGAGTGGCAAAAAGTTGATGGCCAAGGGGTTTTTATAGCATGTAGTGGGGACGGAACTGTTTTACTTGCAGCTAATGACCTAGTTCTTCGTACTTTTAATCGCTTTAAAAAATCATGGGAAAATATTATAAAACCAGCAACATTTGATATGGGCAACCCATTAAAAATATCAACAAAAGATAAATTTAATACTCTGTTTCTTGATTATAAAAACAACGCATGGAAACTTGCACCAGGAAGAAGCGGCAAACAAAAAACTGATTGGCTAGCAATTGAAAGCGCTACCGGCTCTTTTAAAGATATTGCAATTGGTTACGACGGCACTATTGTAGCAATAGACAAACAAAATAATATCGTTGTTAACAAACCATCAAAAGACGATACTGCTGCTCTAGAAAAAGCACGTGGACCAGAAATTCGTGGCACGCAAATTGTCAGACTTATTGCAGGACCAAATGTTGACGGCATGCGAGCCTGGACCCACGCCGATAGCTATTACGACCAAAACGCTCAAGTAGACCCACCAAACAACTTTAATGAATTGTTAGTTGGTAGCTCTGGATCGGGCTCTGTAACTTTGAATATTGAAAAACCAACTGATGAAACAACCTCTCAATCAGACGAGGGAAAAACGCAACCAGACAAAACAACAACAGAAACAGAAATAGAAAAGGCAACAAAAAAAGCAATTGCACCTTCTTCTGACGCAGGAAAAAAATTAAAAACTGATCAAGCAAAAGCAGATGACAATAAGCAAATAATTAAAACGCAAGATAAGCGCCAAGATATTGGTTGCTTTTTTACTATCACAGCTGCACAAGATGACAACTCGACTAACGTTATTAATTTTGGCGACACGGTAAGTATTTGGTCACTCTACGCAGCAGAAGGTAATCTTAAAAAGGCTGGCTCACTAAGCAAAGAATGGAAATGGTGGGTAAGCGACAGTCATTTCATGTGGAAGCCTGATCAGTTTGATATTCGGGTGTCATTACTCAATCATCCACACGCTCAAGATGGCTGGCAAACATTTAAACTGATAAGTCCATACAATCAAACAGGCCCAATTCGTTCAAACGACACAATTATTATTCAAAGTATGGCTCCACATGCCCAAGAGCGTAACCTTTGGGTAAATCAATATAGCTGGGTTAATGCCAAAGAACATTTTGAAATAATAGTTCCTGCTATCAATACAGGATCTTGGCAGCCAAGTTTTTATGGACAACAAGACCTTGGCGGCGCACAATACTTTACACTCCAAGCAGTAAATTCAGAAGCAGATGTTCCTGATACGGGAACCTCACTCAACACTAAAGACCCAAAGAAAACTGCACGTGATGTTTTTAATATGATCAAAGGATCAGCATTTTGGTTTGATAAAAAACTGGCAACAGCAACCGTTGCAAAATCGTTAGTAAAATCTGAATTGACATCAGGCCTTGGCGTTGTTAGAGAATTACGCAACAATACGGACTATGAAATAACAACCAACAACTATGGAACCTGCCCCCCTCACGACACAATTCAAAACAAAAAATATGAATTACTTGAACCATTAATTCTTGAGGGATTTGCAAAAGAGCCTTCAATCGCTGACTTTGGCCCAGACCGCATGATTACACTCAACAAAATGTTTAGCAAAGGCTTTGCTTGGATTGACACCGCGCTTGAAAAACCTGGTAAAGCAACCATAACGTTCCTTGCACGCGCTGGTGACACTGGCGGCATCGAAGTTGTATTTAATACAAAAGCTGATACACAAGCCAAATGGCACGTTATTATTGGCGGCAACAATAACACAACATCACAAATATTACTCGATGGCAAACTCATGGCAGAAGCGCCACTTGCCCGTGCAGTTCCAGGTAACTTCATTCCTTACTGGATTTCTATTAACAACGGCTGCATACTCGTTGGTATTGGCACACCAGGTACGAGTATCTTCATGTCTGCCTATATGCCTGAAGCTATACCTGTTGATCGCATTGGTTTTAGCTCTCACAATGGAGCGGTTGATTACACGGAAACTAAAATTGGACAGGCACTTCAAGTTATTGCAGAAGACGTTTACGCAAAAGCTAAAGACATTACGTTGCCAGCTAATGGCACTCAAATTAATGTAATAGACATTCCAGTTCGCCTTCCTAACGAAGCAAGTATTGCCTTTGCCGCTCAAGCAAAACATGATTTGGCAATTGTTTTACAAAATAAAAAAGGCGACAACAAATATCGTGTTGTTATTGGCGCTCAAGATAATAAGGTAATAAAAATTGAACGAAATGGTAAGGTTGTGCATGAGTTGATGACTGAACTACTCCCTACAGTACACGTCTCTCCAGACAAACCTACCGACTTCTGGATAAGTATTCTTGGCGGCGCAATTATGGTTGGTCAAGGAAAAATTGGCGACAATTTATTAATGGCATGGCAAGATCCAGACGAACTTGAAGATATCACACAACTTGGCTTTCAACCGTCTGATCACGAACAAAAAATTACCAACATAGAAATTGCACCGCCCGTTACGATAGGCATTGAAAAAACAGCTATAAAATACGAGCAAGAAGTGAAACGCTTTCCATACAAAGGTACTATGACGGTCCATCGACCATTTAGATACGACTTTATTCAAACTGACCAACGTGTAACCATGAAAGACATGTTAAGTGGAAAAGCATTTAGTGTTTTAAGTACGCCACAACAACAAGCAGAATACGTATTCTTAATTGATATCGATACGGTTGGCTTACCAACAATAAATCTTATGCAACAACCAGATGACGCACCAGGAAAAATCCTACTAGAAAAAGGTGCTATTCTTAGAGAAATAGAAGCCAACAAAGTAGCAAAAATTGCTGACGCAAAAGGAAGCATTATGGACGCAGCTGGGCAAGCAACGTTACAAGCAGGTGGTTCTTTTGGCATGTCACCAAATATGATTATGGCACTGAGTGGACTTGCGTTAAGTGGGGTGGGCATAGGACTTGCAACAGGCGGCGCAGCCATAAAGGCTGAAGGTCAAATTAAATCTGCAGAAATCATGAGCCAAGCACAAAAAATGCGTACCGACGCACAATTTGGCTTCCGCGCTCATAATAGTTATAACTTCCTTGAACAACCCTCAAAAGAATTTGGTGCTTATGAATCTGTTCCTAATGAAGCACAACAAAATGCTGCAACAGTAGCACAACTACTTAGTGAAACAAAAAAATTCAGCTTTGCCGATCCAAGCAATTATTCAGTATTACTTAAAATTTACACAGATATTTTGCGCAACATAACACACCCATTCGTTATTCAAAACGAAGTAGTAAAATCAAATATCTTTGATGACTTAGACCAATTTAGACAATATTATCAGTACAACACCGAATCAATAATGTCTATTCTTGACGTACTAGTACGAGCCTATTCAAATTCTTACCTTGTTGATCAAGAAAACAAACGCGACGTTGCCGCAAAAGACCGCTGGTATTTTACTATAGCAGACATTGGGAAAGCATTCCTCAATGCGTCCATACAAGACCCAGAATTTGCCTTTACGTTACCACCTCTTTATGGCGAATACATTTGGATACCATATGAAATAAAAGCCAAAAATCTTGGTTGGATAATTTTTGAAGCGCGCGGACAAAGCGACATCTTTATCGCTTTTTCAGAAGACGCCACCAGCGTGCGAAATACTGATACAGACATTTATGAAACGGTTATTGGTGGCTGGAATAATAGCAAGCACGTAACACGTATAAAAAGCCTTGGTCGTTCAGTAATAGAAGTTAAAGCCGATCGCTCATCACAGCTTTCTCTACGAGAATTTAAAACTTACTGGGTTGGTCTTAACGATGGCATGATCAGCTTAGGCTCTGGAGACAAAATTGGTGAAAACATTATTATGGAATGGCAAGACCCATATCCTTGGAAAACTATTAAATTTATTGGAATTAGCACCTGGGACGTACCAGTAGAATTTAAAAATGTTTATACAATCGAAGGACTGGAAAATCAAGCAAAAATAGCAACAGAAAATTTACAAAACCCTATTCCTCAACCATTTCAACAACTAACTCCTGAACAACTACAACAACAACAAGAAGCTTTGGCTCAATATGCACCAGCTCCGGGAGCAAGCCCTCAACCAATAGAATCTAAACAACAAGCAGCAACAGTACAATCTCAAGCGGTTGATGCTCAGCAGGCTTACCAACAGGCAGAAACGGCTCAGTCTGGCTACCTGCGACCTCATCTCCCACCGGGCATGGCTCCAGGCATGATGGGCATGGGATATCCAGGTATGGGTATGGGCGGCTATCCTATGAGCCCTCAACAACCTCCACTCCCTCAAATGCCTCAGATGCCTATGCAACCGCCCCGCACTCGCTAATATTAGTTCATAATTATTTACTCATTAAAAAAGGCTTCCGAAGTTCGGGAGCCTTTTTTAATAGAAGCTTTAAATTTGAAAGAAAATTTTTGTACGCTTAACACGCAAGCTCTTTTTAGTATTTAGACGCTTAAACCCTCAAAACACGAGAGATTAGTGATGAAACCAAACAGAATATATCAAATGGTAAACTTTGTGCTGATACTCAGCTTACTACTCACCACACACTCAATAATTTTTGCAACTGATACTACGCAAGAAAAACCATCAACAACAATCGAACCCACAAACACTGATCAAAATAATAACACACCAGAACAAGCACCAACAGACAACAAATCTGATAAAGATTCTGAAAAAATAATTTCTGAAACAAAAAAAGCAAGTTCTGATCAAAAAAAAGATAAACCTAAGAAAAAAGATAAAAAATCTGACAAGCAAAAAAAAGACTCAACCAATCAAAAAGAAACTAAAAAAAAAGACAATAACACAAAGCAAGACGAACAACCGCAAGCAAACCCTGACAAAAACACACAAACACAAACTCCAGCAAAACCCGATAAAAGCAGTGAGGCAGGGCAGGAAACAAAAACAACAACCCAAGAAAGTACTAAAGAAGATCCAAAGAAAAAAGATAAAGAAAGCAAAAAATCAAAAAAATCCACAAAGCAAACAAAAAAAAGCCCTCCAGAAGAAGAAAAAAAAGAAGTTCCAGACCAAATTGTATATTCCGGTGTTCAACAAAAAATTTCTAAAGATTTATTCACATCACTACCAGCGCTCGATTTACAAAGTATCGATATTGCACACGGTGGCGACGATCCATTAATTTTTGGTCTTAGCAAAGACGGAAAATTATTTAAGCTCAGTAAAGATTGGAATAGTTGGTCCGATATTTCACCAAAAAATGAACTCAAAAACTTTTCTGTTGGCGCGGATGGCACACTGTGGAGCCTTGATAAAGACGGCAATTGCTGGTACCAAGAAGAAGGTCACACAGAATGGACTCAAATAATCAATCAAAACAAAAAATTTGCACAACTCAGCGTTGGCAATAAAAATGAAATCTGGGCACGAGATAGCGACAATAATCTTTGGAGAAAAAAAAATCCAGTTACTCAACAAACTGAGTGGCAAAAAATTCCCGATGAAAAAGGCGTTCATATTGCCTGCGGCGGTAATGGGAAGGTCTTACTAGCAAACAACAACCAAGTTATTCGAACATTTAATCGCTTTAAAAAATCATGGACCGACATCATTAAGCCAGCAACGTTTGATATGGGCAATCCACAAAGCGTCTCGATTAAAGAACAATTTAACGCACTTTTTCTCGATTATAAAAACAATGCTTGGAAGTTAATGCCGGGAAGTAATGGTAAAAAGAAAAATGATTGGATTGCACTTGAATGTCCTGCAGGTTCTTTTAATAGCGCAGCTATTGGTTACGATGGTACTATTGTAGCTCTTGATAGCAAAAATAATCCTATTGTCCATAAACCAACACTCAGCGAAGTTATTGCACTAGAATTGGCACGCGGCCCAGAAATTCGTGGCACCCAAATTGTCCGTATTATTGCAGGGCCAAATGTTGATTTTAGACGCGTTTGGACGCATGCAGATAGTTATTACGACAAAGATGCCCAAGAAGATCCACCAAACAACTTCAATCAGCTACTAGTAGGTAGCTCTGGCACTGGTAGCATAACTCTTGATACATCACAAGAAGTTATAGACAGCTTGAAAGAAGTAGAACAAACCGAAACTGAAAAAAAAATAGCAGAACTTGAAGCCCCTACCGAATCAGAAACAGGAAAAGAATTAGCAAAAGAGCATAAAAATAAAGAAAAAAAGTCAGCAAAAAAAACAAAAACTAAAAGCAAAAAAAATAGCTCCGTACAAGCACAAGATAAACGTCAAGATCTTGGTTGTTTTTTTAGTATTACCTGGGCACAAGACGATACATCAAACAACGTTATTAACTTTGGCGATACCGTAACTATTTGGTCGCTATATGCTGTTGAGGGAAATCTTAAAAAAGCTGGCTCACTGAGCAAAGAATGGAAATGGTGGGTAAGCGACAGCCACTTCTTGTGGAAGCCTGATCAGCTTGATATTCGGGTGTCGTTGCTCAATCATCCACACGCTCAAGATGGCTGGCAAACATTTAAACTGATAAGTCCATACAATCAAACGGGCCCAATTCGTTCAAACGACACAATTATTATTCAAAGTATGGCCCCGCACGCTCAAGAACGTAACCTCTGGGTAAATCAATACAGCTGGGTTAATGCCAAGGAACATTTTGAAATAATAGTTCCTGCTATCAATACAGGATCTTGGCAGCCAGATTTTTATGGCCAACAAGATCTTGGCGGCGCACAGTATTTTACACTGCAAGCAGTAAACTCAGAAGCCGATATCCCTGATACCGGTATTTCAATTAATACTAACGACTTCAAGAAAACCGCACGCGATATTTTTGGCGCAATTAAGGGAACACAATTTTGGTATGATAAAAAATTAGCAACAGCATCAGCAGCAAAATCACTCGTTAAATCTGAGTTAACAGCAGGCCTTGGTGTTGTAAAAGAAATACGCAACAATACGGACTATCTTTTGACAACCAATAAACTTGGCGTTATCAAAAAGCATGACGCACTACATAACCAACGCTATGAACTCCTTGAACGACTAACACTTGAAGGCTTTGCAAAAGAAGCACCAATTACTGATTTTGGACCAGATCGCATGATTACTCTGAACAAAATGTTTAGCAAAGGATTTGCTTGGCTTGATACACCACTTGAACAACCAGGACAAGCCACAATAACATTCCTTGCTCGCGCGACTGACCATGGTGGCATAGAAGTTGCGTTTAACACACAAGGAGATACCCAAGCAAATTGGCAGATTATTATTGGCGGCCTCAACAATACAACTTCTCAAATACTGCTTAATGGCAAACTTATGGCAGAAGCACCACTTGTTCGTGCAATACCTGGCCGATTTATTCCCTACTGGGTTTCAGTTAATAACGGCTTAATCTTAGTTGGTGAAGGCACACCTGGCTATGGCGTCTTAATGTCTGCTTACATGCCTGAAGCTATGCAAGTCACTCACGTTGGCTTTGGTTCACACGATGGACCGGTTGATTACGCGGAAATTCAAGTTGGTAAAGCACTGCGCGTGATTGCAGAAAAAGAAATTTATACCAAGCTTGATCATGATCTTACCCTACCAGCTGGAAGCAACAATGTTACTTTTATCGACGATCTTAAAGTTCGTATTCCAAATGAAACAACTATTGCCTTTACCGCTCAAGCAAAACATTCAGTTGCAGTAGTCTTACAAAATCAAAAAGGAGACCGATACAAGGTCGTTATTGGCGCCAATAATAATAAATTCTTGGAAATTGAACGTAATGGTATTGTCGTACATCAACTACTTACTGAGTTACTCCCTACCGCACGCGTATACTCCGACAAACCTACTGATTTTTGGGTAAGCATTCTTGGCGGCATGCTTATGCTAGGCCAAGGGAAAATTGGTGACAACTTATTTATGGCATGGCAAGACCCCGAGAGCCTAGAAAACATTACACTAATTGGCTTTCAGCCTTCAGATCACGAACAAAAAATTAGCAATGTAGAAATTGCACCACCCGTTACCATTGACATAGAAAAAGGATCAAATATTCAACAACAACTCCAAGGTTTTCCTTACAAAGGCTCTATGACTCTTCATAGACCTTACCGCTATGATTTTATTCAAACAGGCCAATTTGTAACCATGAAAGATATGGTAAGTGGCAAAATTTTTAGCGTTTTAAGTACGCCACAACAACAAGCTGAATACCAATTTTTAATTGATATTGACGCTCAAGGGGCCCCCACCGTACAAATTATGCAACAACCAGCGGAAGCAAAAGCAAAAATATTACTCCAACAAGGAGCCTTTCTTAAAGAAATAGAAGCTAATAAAATAGCAAAAATAGGTGAAGCAACCGCAGGTATTTTTCAAGCCGGAAGCCAAATAGCTTTAATGGTTGCAGGTTCTGCGGCAATGTCTCCAGACCCTATTTCAATGATTGTTGCAGGCGTTTCAGCAGGCGTTGGAATATCTACCGCAACAGCGGGCGCCGGCATAAAAGCTGCTGCTGAAATTAAAGCTGAAGGACTTAAGGATGAAGCACAAAAAATGCGAGTTGACGCACAATATGGATTTCGCGCTCAAAATAGTTATGTTTATGTTGAAGAGCCAAAAACAGAACGTGGAGCTACAGAATCAATCCCTATTGAAGCACAACAAAATGCTGCAGCAGTGGTAAAGCAACTCAGCGAAGCAGAGAAATTCGCCTTTCAGGACCCAAGCCACTATTCTGTACTATTAAAAATTTATACCGATATTTTACGTAGTCTTACTCATCCATTTGTTATTAACAGCACAGCAGATACTAAGAAGAAGATTTTTTATGGACTGGAACAAATCAAAAAATATTACCCAAAAAACCCAGATAAACTGATTATCATTCTTGATGTATTTGTACGCGCTTACTTAAATTATTATCTTGTTGATGCACAAAATAAGGACGATGTTAAAGCAAAAGACAGTTGGTACTTTACTATTGCAGACATTGGCAAAACATTATTAAATGCCTCAGCACAAGATGAAGATTTTGTATTTACTATTCCTGCGCTTTATGGCGAATACATTTGGATCCCATGGCAACTAAAAACTCCAAATCTCGGCTGGATAATTTTTGAAGCCCGCGGACCAAGCGACATTTTTATATGTTTCTCAGAAGATGCCGTAAGTGTACGTAATACCGACACAGAACTTTATGAAACTATTATTGGTGGATGGAACAACAGTAAACATGTAATTCGTACAAAAAGTCTTGGCCGTTCAGCAGCAGAAATTAAAACCACTCGTTCATCGCAACTTTCTTTGCGAGAATTTAAAACATATTGGGTTGGCCTTAACGATGGCATGATCAGCCTGGGAACTGGCGAACAAGTTGGCAAAAATATTATTATGCAATGGCAGGATCCATATCCTTGGAAAACTATTAAATTTATTGGCATTAGCACGTGGGACGTACCGATAGAGCTTAAAAATGTTTATACCATGGAAACACTAGAGAGCCTGAAAAAGCTATCAGAAAATTTGCCCGCTTCTCTCGCTCAACAACTACAACCCGCAAGCCCAGAGCAACTACAAAAAGAACAAGAAGCCTTGGCAAAATACAAACCTGCGAACATAACCGCCCCACAAGCAGTTGCTACACACGGTGCCACAAAAACAACACAAGCCCAAGGCAGAGATACTCAACGGGCTTACTACCAAGCAGATGTTGCACAAACTGGCTATTTACGCCCAGTTGCTCCCCCAGGAATGATGGGCATGCCAGGAATGGGTTACCCTGGGGCTTACCCTCCAGGAACAGGCTATATTATGCCACCAAATCAACAACAACCTACTCGCTAATACTTTGCTATAATTATTCGCATTAAAAAAGGCCCCGAAGATTCGGGGCCTTTTTTAAAATAGAATCGTTTTAAATATCCAGATTTCTTACAAAATGAGCATGTTTTTCAATATATGATCGACGATCTTCAACCTCGTCACCCATTAATGATGAGAACCATTGATCTGCCTTCAACGCATCTTCAATGTTAACCTTCAAGAACATACGGCGCTCAGGATCCATGGTTGTTTCCCAAAGTTGTTCAGGATTCATTTCACCAAGACCTTTATAACGTTGAATAGTCATCAATGCCTTGCCGGCAACAACAATAGCATCACATAAAGCAAGTACACCAAGACCACGGCTTTCGCCACCCTTGCCGCTCACCATCATTGACCATTGCTTATCTTCAAGCATTTTAACTGGGTTGAAAAGCTCTAGAAGTTTAGAAACTTCATTTGATTTGAAGAATGCAAAGGAAACATCCCACGTCTTTTTGCCTTGCTTAAAGCTCAAAATTCTACGGGTACGAACATCACCTTCACCAGCTTCAGTTTCAACATGCATTTCAACTTGATAGTCTTTAAAATATTCAGCAATTTTTGGTGTCAATTCTTCTGGGGTATATTTTCCAGGTTCCCATTTAAGCGCATCCAGGCAAGCAACAAGCTCATGACAATTTTTACGAGAAACTTCAACTTGATTACCAACTTTGGTAACTTCGTTTTCATAAGCAAGAATATTTTTAAGCAAAGAACTCCACTCAATTTGCTCAAACTTTTTACCACCTTGCTCAAGTGAAGCATGCGACGCAGCCCAATCGAACAAAAATTGAGTGAGTTCAGAATCGTCTTGCAGATAGCGCTCAGACTTACCAACCTTTGCTTTATATAAAGGTGGTTGCGCAACATACAAATATCCTTTTTCAATAATTGGCAACATGTAACGGAAAAAGAAGGTAAGCAACAAAATACGAATATGCGAACCGTCAACGTCAGCGTCGGTCATGATAACAATTTTATGATAACGAACTTTTTCTGAATCAAACTCATCATTACCAACACCAGCACCAATAGCAGTAATTAAATCTTTAATACCATCATTGCCTAAAACACGGTCAAGACGAGTTTTTTCAACGTTAAGCAATTTACCACGAATTGGCAAAACCGCTTGCACAAAACGATTACGCGCTTGCTTTGCCGAGCCACCTGCAGAATCCCCTTCTACAATGTACAACTCACATTTGCTTGCTTCGCGCTCTGAACAATCTGCCAATTTACCAGGCAATACCGAGCCCTCAAGAACCGTTTTACGACGCGTTAAATCACGTGCGCGCTTTGCAGCAGTACGAGCTTGCAGTGCTAACACGGCCTTTTGTAAAATAGCTTTGGCAATGGTAGGATTTTCTTCAAACAATGTATCAAGAAACGAATAAACCCAGGAATCAACAAATCCCTTAATTTCGCTATTGCCAAGCTTTGTTTTAGTTTGACCTTCAAATTGTGGCTCTGGTACTTTCATGCTAATTACGCACACCAAGCCTTCACGAACGTCATCACTTGAAAGTGATTCTTCACCAGCAGCTTTGAGCATGTTATATTTTTGAGCATAACGATTGCACACTTTAGTTAAAGCAGAACGAAAACCAGTCTCATGCGTTCCGCCATCAACCGTGTGAATATTATTTACAAAACTGAAAATTTGTGAGCTGTAACCATCATTATATTGAAACGCAAGGTCCAAAATATATACACCATCATCTTTAGAAAACTCGATAACATGATCGAGTAATGGAACCTTTTTAGCAGTTATATGATCAACAAACGAAGCTATACCACCTTCAAAATGGAAAATCTCTTCTTCGCCACTACGCTCATCTTTAAAGTCAATATAAAGACCTTTATTCAAAAACGCGTATTGCTTTAAGCGAGTTGCTAACGTTTCAAAGTTTAAATCTGTTGTTTCAAAAATAGTACCATCAGCCCAAAAACGAACATAAGTACCCTGTTTATCAGTAGCACCAATCGCTTTAAGTGGCTCATCTGGCACACCAATTTTGTACGTTTGAAAATATTCTTTACCATCTCTAAAAATACGCAGTTCTAATTTCTTTGAAAGCGCATTTACTACAGAAATACCAACGCCGTGCAAACCACCAGAATAGCGATATGCCTCTTTTTCAAACTTACCACCAGCGTGCAATTTGGTCATAACTACTTCTGCAGCAGATATTTTTTCTGTTGGATGTTCGGCAACCGGAATCCCCCGACCATTATCTTGTATCGAACAGGAACCGTCGGCATGTACAATAACATTAATCTTGGTACAATAACCGGCAAGCGCCTCGTCGACAGAGTTATCAACAACTTCATACACCAAATGATGAAGACCATCAGCATGCGTTGAGCCGATGTACATGGCTGGACGCTTTCTGACAGCAGTTAAGCCTTCAAGCACCTTAATAGAACTTGCACCATATTCAGGAACGCTGCCGCCCTTAGCTTTGACTTTTTCTTCTTCCATGGATAACTCCAAAATCTGTAGTCGAGGACCTAAAACACCATACAATCAAAAAGAAGCTTTAATTTTGAAAGAAATTTTTTGTATTATTAAAACACAGGCACTAGTATAGCACCATTAAGAGTATCTATCAAAATTTGAAAACAAAAAGATGCGTTAAGTACTATGAAAACAGAAAAAAAGACCTTTTTTATGAACGAGGCCCTCAAACAAGCTCAAAAAGCTTTAGACAACCAAGAAGTACCCATCGGCGCTATAATTGTGGGACCCGACAATACTATTATTGCACGTGCCTATAATAAGATTGAAATGATGCAGTCTCAAACAGCACACGCAGAGATCTTAGCTATCCAGAAAGCTTATAAAAAGGTTGGCAATTGGAGGTTGAACGGATGTTGGATCTATGTTACCCTTGAGCCTTGTTTAATGTGCCTGGGCTTAATTAAACTGAGTAGGCTAAAGGGAATAGTATTTGGAGCAAAATCAACCTTGTTCGGCATAGGGCTTGATGAAATAGAAAATCATATACCGTTTTACATTCAGAATTTAAGCATTGAGGGCGGGGTGGAACATGAAGCAAGTCTTTCCCTCTTAAAATTGTTTTTCAAAAAGATTAGAAAAAAAGAGAAAGGGCAGCCATGAAACAACGAACAGATGCGCTTCATAGAATTAAGGATAGACTTCTACAAAGAAAAGTAGAAATGACTATGCTTCTTTCTTCGTCAACAAATGAAAAGTTTGCCGACGATCAAATTCAAGATAGTGGCGATGAGGCACTTTCTCTTACCATGGAAAACCTCAAAAACTCACTTGAACAAAATGAAATTGATGAATTACGCTTGATAGATAACGCACTTATGCGCATAGATCGCGGAGAATATGGCTCATGCCTTGACTGCGAAGAGCATATTTCAGAACGACGCTTAGAAAATTTTCCGTATGCTGCTCGTTGCATTGTTTGCCAAGAAGCTCTTGAAGGATAAGTTTTTTCAGGATAGAATACACTAAGAATTACCTAGTAAAACCTGAAGAAATGCCGATGTAGCTCAGTGGTAGAGCAACTGATTCGTAATCAGTAGGCCGTCGGTTCAACTCCGATCATCGGCTCCAGTATTTTCTAGCTGAAATTCTACTTGTTTGTTTTTTAATGATTTTTGTCATTTTTGCTCCTTTTTGACAAAATGAGCTTTTATGACTACTCTATTGTATTAATTAGCACAGTTTTAGTTATAACTTTAGTCCTTTTAGCTTAGGTTTACGGATTTATGAAAGACGCTCAAAAAAGCAAAACTAGCTCTTCCATTCATGGTGTTGGACGAAGAAAAAAAGCTGTTGCACGTGTTTGGCTGAGCAAAGGCAGCGGAACAATTACCGTCAACGGTTTAAATCATGAAGAATATTTCGATACGTTGATCAATCGCAGTAGCCTTTCCATTCCATTCAAAGTTGCTAATCAAAAAGGCTTTGATGCAAAGGTTAGTGTTAACGGCGGCGGCATGAAAGGCCAAGCAGATGCTATTCGTCTTGGGATTGCGCGAGCACTTCTTGAGTCTGATGAAACATTAAGAGCTACATTGCGTAAAAACGATCTCCTTACCGTTGACTCTCGCGTTAAAGAACGTAAAAAATACGGTCAACGTGGCGCACGCAGAAAGTTCCAATTCGTCAAAAGATAATCTTTCTGGCTTTACCATTCATTTACTGCTAAGGTACCACTTAGTGGATCCTTATCTTTGTGCAGCATCATAAAAGGTAATAAGAAATGTTATTATTAACGCAATTGACTAAAATATCATGTGTGGCATAGTTTCGTACGTCGGCAATAAGTCTTGCCGGCAATTTATTCTTGATGGCTTAACACGACTTGAATACAGAGGCTATGACTCCGCTGGAATTATTTGTATTGATAGCAAACATAAGCATTTTAGCTATCAAAAAGAAGCCGGCGGTATTTCTCTGCTTAAAAAATTAGTAAAAACTACTAAGTTTGATGGTTTCATTGGCATGGGGCACACGCGCTGGGCAACGCATGGCGTTGTTGATAAAGCAAATGCACACCCACACTTCAACTGTCATAAAAGCGTCGCCGTTATCCACAATGGTATTGTTGAAGGGTACGAAAAAATTCGTGAAGAGCTTATTAAAGAAAACCACGAGTTTTATTCAACAACCGATACCGAAGTCATTGCTCACTTATTCAGTTCACTTTTAACTAAGCACAAAAATATTATTCCAGCAGTTTTAGAACTTACGCAAAAGCTCCATGGAGCTTTTGCGCTTGTCATTATGATGGAAGAATATCCAGATCAGCTCTTATTAATCAGAAGACGCTCACCATTGGTTATTGGCATTGGACAAGATGAAATGTTTGCAGCTTCTGACTACATGGCTTTTTCAGATCAAACAAAAACGGTACTTTTCTTGCCAGACAATAGCTTTGCGCTTGTAAAAAAAGACGCTCTTGCGCTCTATGATTTTACTGGAAACACCGTTACAGCCCAAACGCAAACAATCGACCAAACATTCAGCTCGACAGACAAGCAGGGCTTTGAACATTACATGCTCAAAGAAATCTACGAACAAAAGCGGGCGATTAATAGAACCATTTCTTTTTTTAAGATTATTGGCAATAACACTGAATCCAATTCCTTTTCCTCCAAAGAAGAATATAACGAAGGCATTTGGCGCCAACTAGGCCTTACCGCAGATCAGGTTAAAAACTTAAAATCTTTAAACCTCATTGCTGCAGGCACTTCATGGCATGCTGCACGCATTGCTCAGTTCTTTTTTGAAATAATTTGTAAAATTCCAACGCGAGTTTCTTTGGCATCAGAATTTCAACATATGCCATTTTTTCCTGATGCAAACAGTGTTTATATATTAATTTCTCAATCTGGAGAAACTGCAGACACACTGCAAGCGCTACGTTTAATTACAACCGCTAGTTTACAAACTATTGCTCTTACCAACGTTGCCTCAAGTACCATTGTACGCGAAGCTGATGGCTTTATGCCTATGCAAGCAGGACCAGAAATTTCAGTTGCTTCAACAAAAGCGTTTTCTACTCAAGTCGCCTCACTTTATTGGCTTGCCAACCGCATAGCACTTGAGCGAGGCATAATTAGCCAAGGAGAAATGCACGAAGCAGAAGAAGATCTCTTCATAACCGCTGAAATTTTAGAAACGGTTATAGAAACCTACAAATTGACTATCTCCCAAACATTGGCTCAAAAATATAGCACGTACAACCGCTTTATTTTTCTTGGCCGCCATATTAGCTATCCCTTTGCTTTAGAAGCTTCGCTTAAACTCAAAGAGATTTCTTATATCTTTTCGCAATGCTATCCAGCTGGCGAGCTTAAGCACGGCCCCATTGCATTAATCGACGACCAAACACCTGTCGTTATTTTTTCAGTACTCGACGAGATAATTTACTGGAAAATTTTGGCAAACGCACAAGAAGTTAAAGCGCGCCACGGCCACTTGATTGTGTTTGCATTTGAAGGACAAAAAGAACTGATCAACCTTGCAGACACAGCTTTTATTATCCCTCTGGTCAAACCACTTCTTGCCCCTCTTGCCATGACTGGCATTATGCAATATTTTGTTTACGAAATTACACGAGCTCTTGACCGACCCATTGACAAGCCCAGAAACCTGGCAAAATCAGTTACTGTTGAGTAATGTGGTTTATCAGCAATCGCACAAAAGCGATTGTTCTCGAGCAGTCAGTTGTTCATTAAATTAAAGGACTTGTCATGAATCTTGCTTATTTTATTTCATTTTTTTTGTACTTTGCAATTTTGCTCGTCGTTGGCATTCTTTTTTACAACAGACAAAAAGATGCCGGTGACTTTATGGTTGGCAGCCGGTCACTTAATTACTGGGTAACCGCCATTGCCACACACGCAACCGACATGAGCACCTGGCTCTTTATGGCCTACCCAGGCTTAGTTTACCGCGAAGGAATGCCAGGTTGTTTAATTGCTATTGCCCTTACACTAGGTATGCATTTTACGTGGAAATATATTGCACCACAATTGCGTATTGCAACCGAAAAAACCAACAGTCCAACGCTCATCAGTTATTTTGAAAAACGATTTAACGATCCCGCTGGCCATATCAGACTGCTCGGCGCTGTTATTTCGCTCGTTTTTTTCACACTTTATATTTCTGCAGGTATTGTAGGCCTTGGCCGCGCGGTAGAAGCAGCGTTTGCCGTTAATTACCACATTGCTATTTCGATTGGCACCCTGGGCATTGTTGCCTACACCCTGCTGGGCGGCTTTATTGCAATTGCCTGGAACGACTTTATTCAAGGTATGTTTGTACTCTTCATTTTGCTTTTTGTGCCAATTTATGCTTGCTGGTTTTTAGGCGGACCTTCTACTATTATTAATGCTTTAGTCAGTAAAAATATTGCACTCACACCATTTCCAGATTTTTCATGGCACAGTTTTTTGAAAAATGTTGTACCTGCTGTAGGCTGGGGACTTGGTTATTTTGGGATGCCACATATTTTAGTTAATTTTATGGGCATTGATAACGTAAAAAATATTAAAAAAGCACACACCCTTGGTATTATGTGGCAAATATTAACTACCATTTTTTCGGCAACACTTATTGGCTTAATTGGTATTATATTTTTTGCACAAACAGGCTTGGCTGACAGCGAACTAGTATTTGTAGGTATGGCGCAACAAATGTTCCCACCATACTTATCTGGATTTATTTTGTGCGGTATTTTGGCAGCAGCAATCACAACTATGGACTCACAAATTCTTGTTGCAGCTTCCACCATTGCTCAAGATGTTTATCGCAAGTTTTTCAATCAAAAAGTCTCGTCACACAATCTCATGCAAATTTCTCGTCTTGGCGGGCTTGGCATAACATTTATTGCATTTTTGTTTGCATTCAATAACCACGATTCAATTTTAGATCTGGTGTATCACGCATGGTCTGGCTTGGGTGGTTCGTTTGGCCCACTCCTACTTGCTTCATTTTATTGGAAATCAACCATCACCAAACACGGTGCTTTTACCGGTATTTTAGTTGGCGGGTTGGTTGCTGGCAGCTGGCGTTACCTAGAAACAGGCTTTAACGCACCTCTTATTCCCGCATTTATTTTGAGCTTTTTAAGTATTTATGTTGTTTCAAGAATGACTGAAAAAGTCGGTAACAACGCTTAAGAATCTTCCGGAAATAACTGTAACAATTCGTAAACATTTTTAAAAGTCACCAGATTGCAAGAACTGGTGACTTTTTGATTTTTAGCCACAAAAACATGTTCCAAACCAAATTTTTCAACCTCTTTTATGCACGCAGAAACTTGATTTGCAGGCTTAACTTGCCCCGTCAAACTTAACTCTGCAATAGCCACAGAATGGCCTGGGAGCGGTTTTTGAAAATAACTTGAAAGCAGCGCAAGCGCTATCCCGAGATCGCTGGAGCTTTCTTTAATTTTAAAGCCCCCACTCACTTTAAAAAAGATATCTTGGCTGCTAAATTTTATATGCAAATATTTTTCAAGAATAGCAGCAATCAGCACTACACGCTTTTGATCAAGACCGGTTACCACACGCTGCGGCATCCCAAACTTTGAACTAACAACTAACGCTTGTAACTCAAGCACCAAGGGACGCGAACCCTCAACACTACATACTAAAACTGAACCAGGGGTACTAGAACTTTCAGAAATAAGCTGCTGATTGATATTGGTAACTTCTGCCAAGCCATGCTCTTCCATTTGAAAGAAACCAACTTCATTAATAGCACCAAAACGGTTTTTAACCGAACGTAAAACGCGCGTTTGCCAACGATCTTCAGCATTCAAGTAAAAAACCGCATCCACAATATGCTCTAAAACCTTGGGACCTGCCATCTGACCTTCTTTGGTCACATGACCGGTAACCAACACAGCAACATTGTTTTCTTTGGCAAATTTCATAAGCCTAAAACCAACCTCACGCAACTGGGCAACAGTACCGGGAATAACATGAGAATCAAATGAAAGATGACAGTTTTGAATTGAGTCTAAAATAAGTAAATCTGGTTTATGCTCCAAACCAGTAGCAATAATACTTTCTAAATCTGGCTGATCAGAAAAGAGTAAATTTGTGGTGCCCACACCAAGTCTACTGGCTCTATTTTTTACTTGGTGCAAGGCCTCTTCAGAAGAAATATAAATAACTTTGTGGCGCTGCGCAATGCGATTGGCTACCTGCATTAAGAGCGTAGATTTTCCAATGCCTGGGTCGCCCGTCAAAATAATAAACGAGCCTGGCAACACACCACCACCAAGCACCCGGTCCCACTCTTGCATACCAGAACACATGCGCTCTTGCGCTTCATCTTCAATTTGGCTCAAATTTACCAAACTAGTGGGCTTGGCCGCAACAACACGAGCTCCTTTTGCCAACGACCCGCTCGAAATAGCCGAAATTTGCCGCTCAATGAAACTGTTCCATTCGCTGCACCCAGGACAACACCCAACCCATTTTACGCTTACATAATGGCAATTGGTACATGAATACGTTAATTTTTGCTTAACTGCCAAGAATATTCCTAATTAGTTATTTGAGTTGCGGAATATTTTTTGCGATAAACAGGGAACTTATCAATTTCAAAACAATTTCTGCACCGGGCTTCATAGCATTCTTCTGCACCAACCAAAATAATTGGATCTTCATACCGCGCAGACTTACCATTAACTATTCGCTGCGTATGATAAGCATCGCGCCCGCATTTAACACAAATCGCTTTGAGCTTGGTTACTTCATCGGCAACGGCCATGAGCAAGGGCGTTATGCCAAAAGGTTCACCACGAAAGTCAAGATCAAGGCCGGCAACAATTACACGCTTACCTTTATCAATAAGCTTACAAATAACATCAATAACTTCATTGGGGAAAAATTGAATCTCATCAAAACCAACAACATCAACAGCATCACTAGCCAAATCCAAAATCTTTTCAACACCAGAGTCAATGGGAAAAGCAAGGCGCTCGCGGCCGTCATGAGAAACAATACATGATTCATTTTTGCGCGTATCTATTGAATGTTTAATCACCAAAACCGACTGCTTGGCAAATTCTGCACGCTTTAAGCGGCGCATGAGTTCTTCAGTTTTTCCTGAAAACATTGAGCCACAAACAACTTCCAATCTGCCTTTTTTATTATTGTTATGCAACATACGCCGGTTCTCCATTCGTTACAAAATTTAAGTTTTTTTCATTCACAACCAGAGTATAGCAAGCTTTAGGATCAACAAAAAGAAACTGGTTGGACATTATCTACAAACGTCCAACCAGGTATAAAAACTTCTCTAGCATTTTGTTTCAGTATCTGTTGGCAATGGCGCCATCTTCTTCAAAGCCCATTCCATACCATTTAAGGTTTTGTGCCAAGCTGTCCCAACCATGTTCCTAAACCATGATGATTTTTGTGCTGGTGCAGTAGCTTTAGTTGTCAGATTTTCCGACGATATTTGTTGCTGAGAAATCTCCCTCACCAGAGAAGGGCGAGATGATGACAAGGACGAGTTGACTGAAGACGATGTGGCAACCGCTACCCTTTGATCTGTTAAATTTTGGGAACTAGGCGATGAATTGGCACTTGAATTACTGCCATATTGGGGCAATAACGGTGCAGTTGTTGTTTGACCACTGTTCACACGTTGAGAACTTGACGATTGCTGAGTAACCACGACCTCAGTAGGTGGTTGCGTCACGGTAACTACCTGCGCTGTCTGCGTAGACGGTGGCGTCTCACGCGTCGACTGTGTTGGTACTGGTACCAACGGTGTTGTTTGCGCTGGAATTACCCCTTTCTTCACCACAGGTAGCGCCCGAGCTATAAGCTTTTGTGGCCAATTAAGTGGGTTTAATGACGAACCTTGATCAGCTCTGCGTTTATATTCCTCAAAAGTTTCAACTCTATCCGCAAGATTTTTCAACTTGGTTACCTTCTCATTAAGCCCGACTTTTTCATCAAGCTGATCGATTAAGCTACTTGCTAAACCTTGACGCGCCGAGCCAGGCTTAGCTTTTGGCTTGGCAACAACAGTTTGCTTGTTTCCAGTATCAGAAGGCCTACTTTTTGGTTGCTCTGTCGTTGATGGCACCACAGGCTCATTTGATTTATTTTCGACAGGAGCTGGGGATGACAACAAAGAATCTCTACCCGTTTGCGAAATTGGCTCGGCTTCTTCTACTTGAGCCCCATTAACAAGAACACCAATATCATTAATTGCTCTATCAATAACCTCATCAACCTTATCAGACATTTTTTTTGCAGCTTCTTCAACTTTTTTGTTGCTCATAAAGCGCTCTGTAATAACATCACTTACTGACTCAACAGCTGTCTTCCACACATCATTAATGTGACCCTTAATTGCTTTAACACCAACTTTATTAACGTAATAGCCAATAACACTAGCAACTACCACTACCACAGAACCAATAAGTAGCCACTTTGTTATATTGCGTGCCTCAACCAACGGCTCTTGTAATGCATACACTTGCACACCAGAAATAAAATCAGCAATAACTCTGTCGTCAAGCCCATTAGTCTGCAAAACATTGTTAATATCGCGCAATTCTTTCTTAATTTTTTCAAGATAATATACTAACGCCTCTTTCTTTTGGTCGTATCTCAACTCGCTATATGAAATAATAAAAATAAAAATAATAGCTTTAGTTAAAGTAGCCCGAAACGGCTTAATTACTTGATCATCAAAAGCAACTTCATGGCTATGAAGACGCGAAAAACCATCCCATAAAGAACCTTGGTACTTTTTAGGTGTTTCCATTTTGCAGAGTAGTTTATGAAATTGTAAGCAAAAAAACTTGCTCATGCGCTTGAGTAAAAATGCGCTATCAAAATCACTTTGTTGTTGGAGCCATTCAACCAAACAGAGCAATGTAGCACCATTTTCAGTAAAATGATCATCTATGATTGGATCAATAATAAGATTATTATTATAATAATTGCCAAAGTGACCTTTTTTTACCAATTCATAATAAACATCTTCAAAGGATGCTTGAGCTTGATGATGTTTTTCTTTAAAATCAAGAATCATTTCTGAAGAAACGCGATATTCGGCAAACCCAAATGGCGTAAAAATTGTAGTAATCAATCCAACTAACAAAAACAAACAAACATTGCTTGTTCTATTTTTAGTATTCATCTGTGTTCCTTCCGCTTACAAAAGATCAGTAGTGATCTATCAAAAGTTCATTATCAATGTCCTGCCTTGATGCAAATGAGCGGCTCACTATATTAGCCCGCCTTTCATTTATGTCAATGAGGCACACATTTACTATAATAAAACAATAGCCAAGAAGGGAAGAATCTTACTAATTATTCAAATTGTAACTTACACAGCAAGGTATTTGCTTTTATCTTAAGTTTGCAGTCTGAGCATATTGCTCAGCCAAAAGCATATCTTCGTAGGTATTTACCTCGGCTGCATCATGAACCGTCTCATGAATGCCAATCTTAAGACCATGTTGCAGCGAACGCAAAACTTCTATACTTTCTGCCAACTCCAGCGGCGTCTGTTTAAAACAAGCAATACGCTCAAGCGCTGCTGGCGTATAAGCATAAATACCAATGTGTTGGTAATAAAATTGCTCAAGATTTTTTTCACGATAAAAAGGGATTGGGCTTCGCGAAAAATAAAGCGCTTTGCCAGTAATATCACTAACCACTTTAACAACGTTTGGAGAAAAAATAACACTATCTTCAAAAATGCGCTTTTTAAGCGTCCACATATCAGCACCATCGTGCAAACAACTTTGCAAAAGCGCATCAATCATCATGGAAGTTATAAAGGGCTCGTCACATTGCCATAAAACCCAAATATCTGCTTTTATAGTACCTTGTTGGACAACTTCAATCAAACGATCGGTACCAGTTGGGCATTCAACTGAAGTCATAATGTAGGGAGCTCCAATTGCCTCAACATACGCGGCGGTAACCATTGAATCTATGGCAAAAACAACATGATCGAAAAGCTTTACTTGCTGAGTCGCCTCCCACACCCACTGCAATAACGGCTTACCAAGTAAAGGTGCTATAACCTTGTTAGGAAAACGAGTTGAAGCCAGGCGAGCAGGAATTACACATGCAACAGTTTTATTGCCGATCATTTTTGTCCTTTTTCTTCTCTTAGCTTTTTTTTGGTGATATTATGACGCGTTACTATTTGAATAACGTACTATTCTAAAATCTTCTTAAAAAAATAACTATGAACAAAGAATACCTTATTCTCCAACAATCATCAAATTTACAAGGCACTGTCAATGTTTCGGGCGCTAAAAATGCCGTCCTTGTGATCATTATTTCGCTCATCTTAACGCGCGGCAAATCTACCCTGCATCACGTGCCAAACTCAGCCGACGTGTTAATCCTTCTTCATGTCCTACAAAAATTAGGTGCGTTAGTCGAATTTGATACCGAAGACAAAATTCTACGCGTTGACACTAACTCCATTAATAGCTACGCGATTGAACCTGAAATCATGAACAAAATGCGCGCGTCTATTTTATTTATGGGTCCACTTTTGGGCCGTTTTGGCAAAGCACACGTTGCGCTACCCGGCGGCGACCTAATTGGCGCACGACCAATCAACTACCATCTACAAGGCTTTAAAAAACTTGGTGTACAAATCACCGAAAAACGCCCGTTCATTGAAGCCTGCCTGCAAACAGAACAGTCAGACCAACCTGTCAGAATTGTTTTAGAATACCCAAGTGTTGGCGCAACCGAAAATCTTATCATGTTTGCTGCCGCTCGAGCTGGTGAAACGGTTATTATTAACGCCGCTATTGAGCCTGAAGTGCTCGACTTAATTGATGTACTTAAAAAAATGGGAGCAAACATTACCTGCTATCCAGGGCTCATGATAAAGATTATTGGCGTTGCCACACTCAACCCCATAACACATGCCATCATTCCAGACCGCATAGAAACAGGCTCTCTCTTGCTGGCTGCCGCAATTACCAAGGGCTCTATAAAATTACCTAACGCACGAGCAGACCACTTAGACATGTTCTTGGAAAAATTAAAAGAAATGGGGCACACCGTAAAAACAGGCACTAATCCAACCGACGACTACCCATTGCAAGGCATTAGCTTGTACGCATGTCAAAATCCAAGAGCTTTAAGCATAAAAACGGGTACCTACCCAGGGTTTCCTACTGACTTACAACCACTCATGATGACCGCATTATGTTTGGCAAATGGCACCAGTACAATTGAAGAAACGGTTTTTGAAAATCGCTTCATTCACGTTAAAGAATTACAAAAAATGGGTGCCGAAATTGCTATTAATGGCTCTGTTGCAACAATTCGACGTGTCGATTCGTTTTATGGCTGCGAAGTTATAGCCAATGATATCAGGGCCTCATGCGCGCTTGCTCTAGCTGGCCTTGTAGCTGTTGGTGAAACAAAAATGACGGGAATTTATCATTGGAAACGCGGATACGATCAACTAGAAAAAAAGTTGGCGCATCTTGGTGCAAACATTACACTTGTTGAACATGAACAGCAAGAAATAATTGTTTCTATGGCCCCATGCCTGCAGACAACTCAGAAACCTCTCGAGTAATGGCCGATTGCCGTTGCTTGTTATAATGCAAAATAAGCTTTTCAAGATATTTATCAGCATTAGTTGTTGCGCTGTCCATAGCCAAAAACCGCGCGGCCTGCTCGGCTAACAATGACTGAAAGAGAATATTCATAACAAAAACTTTTATGTAAGAAACCGCCAAACTATCTAAAACATCTTGTGGTTCTTGTTCCCAAACATAATCAATAGTCGTTTTTTTTTGATCAATAGACTCATCATTTTTATTTTGAGTGCTAGTCATTTTTGAAAAATTTTCCTCCAAAGAAAGCGGCGTAAAAACGGTCTTTCTCGGCTCTTGAATAAAAAATGATTTTAAAAAACTATTAAAAAAAACAATCGACGATGGAACTGATTTACTCGTAACAATTTTATTGACTAAATCATTAGCAATACTTATGTAATTGCCCGAATTAAGTTCACCATAATGGCAAATTACATCACCCCACGACTTGTCATTAATAAAGCGCATGGCCTTTTGCCCAACAATAATAAACCGCGGACTTTGATGCTCTTCAATAAATAACGAGCGCTCTATATAGCGAAATAATGACGAGTTAAAAGAGCCACACAAACCCTTAGCACTGGAAATAATAATGTATAAAGGCGTTGAATCTAAAATATCTTCAGGAAACAACAAATCATTTTTCCAATCAATACCCAAACGACCTACTGCAAGATCAAGCAAGCTCCGCTTAATACTGTCCATATAATAGCCAAGCCCAGTATTTTGCTTCTCAAACCGCGCATACAAAGACATAGAGACAAGTCGAACGGCATGCGTAATTTTGCGTGTCGTCTGAATCGATTTTATTTGTTGCTTAAGTCTTACTAATTCACTCATGAAAAAACCCTCGTTTACCTGACAAGTACCCCCTAAGCTAAACAAAAAATTGTGGTTTTACAACAAATTAACCTATAATTAAAAATAAGAACAATAATAGAAAGCATTGTGGACTACTGGAGCAAAAACGTGATCATTGTTATAGATGGCTACAACCTCTTACGACACATTTTCCCAAAAGCAAAGGGACTGCTAGACAAACAACGGCAGCAATTAATAAAACAATTGGGCTTGTATAAGGCAAAAAAAAAAGAGGGCGCCAAAGAAATAGTAGTCGTTTTTGACGGTGGCACCTTTGGTCACGCCTCGCGGGAAGTAAGAAATGGTATTGTCATTATTTTTTCTGGCCAAAAATCATCGGCCGACGACTGGATTATTGAATACACCGAAAAGAAAAAAGGAGAAGAGATACTCCTAGTAAGTCTAGATAGAAAACTTATTCAAGCCTGCGAAAAATACCAAGCCCACTCTATCGACGTTTTTGAGTTCTATACCATTGTTCAAGATATCTTACTCGACACAACCTCTTTCCAAAACCCTTCACCCTCAACGTCAATAATCCAAAAATATGAACCACTGGAAGACCTAGAAGACTTTTCAGCCACCATCGACCAAAAATCGCTCGATGCACTGATGGAAGCAGCCAGCATGGACACAAACCCCAAAGAGACAGGGAAAAGCTCAATTGTGACAAATAGAAAAGATCGCTCAAGCCCTTCAAAAAAGCTTTCAAAACAAGAAAAAAACATTTATCATAAAATAAAAAAGCTTCATTAATCATCGATATTTACTAAAAATCCCTATGTTTTACGAATTTAGCGCCGACCAAATCATTCATTTTGTTCAAACAATACTGGTACCGCTCACGCAAAAATGTACTGTTTTTACCTTAACAGGACCATTAGGAGCTGGGAAAACAACTCTGGTTAAAGAAATTTTGCGTCAATGTGGCGTAACAGACACCGTCACAAGTCCAACATTTGGCTACGTTAACAGCTACAGAAATGCCGAAGAAACAACGTTTCATCATTTCGATTTGTACAGAATAGGCTCGCTTGAAGAGTTTATAGACGCAGGATTTGATGAATATCTTAACACGCCAAATTCCTTGTGTTTTATTGAATGGCCAGAAGTCATAAAACCACTACTAGATCAACTTATTGAACAAAAAAAAGTCTGTCACATAACACTGTCTTATGACCCAGAAAGCATAGAAAAGAGACGTTGCGTCTTAAAATAATTAAAATTTTTTTCGAAAAAAGTTGAAATCTTTAGTAAAATAACTATGATAATTCTCACTATCACGTGTAAACTACGGGATAGGGCTTTATTGAAATGAATACAAGGGGAGGTTCCCGAGCGGTCAAAGGGGACGGACTGTAAATCCGTTGGCGACGCCTTCACAGGTTCGAATCCTGTTCTCCCCACCATAATAATTAGAGCGCGGATAATGCGCGGGAATAGCTCAATTGGCTAGAGCGACAGCCTTCCAAGCTGTAGGTTGCGGGTTCGAGCCCCGTTTCCCGCTCCAGAAGAGAATTTTGCTGGCATAGCTCAGTTGGTAGAGCAGCTGATTTGTAATCAGCAGGTCACTGGTTCAAGTCCAGTTGCCAGCTCCATTTTTTATAACATTTTGCCCATTATGTGATGCAATTTGTAAAATTTGTGAAAAAACGAAAGTTAAGGTAAGCTAACAATAAGCTGAATTAACATACACAGCCCACTGAAATAAAGATCGATTAAAGTAATACGAGAGACAAACGCCCACGTAGCTCAGTTGGTAGAGCACTTCCTTGGTAAGGGAGAGGTCACCGGTTCAATCCCGGTCGCGGGCTCCAGTTCACAAACCTCACGCTAGTTTTGATGAAAGTTCGACTATGGCTAAAAATAGAATAATAATGCATCTTGAATGCAAAGATTGTAACCTTAGAAATTATAGTAAAAAAGTTTCTAAGAAGCGAGCTTTCGGCAAGTTGGCATTGAACAAGTATTGTTCAACATGCAAAAAGCATTCAACACATAAAGAAACTAAGTAGATCTGTAGGTCAGTAGCTCCAATGGTAGAGCAGCGGACTCCAAATCCGCGTGTTGGGGGTTCGAATCCCTCCTGACCTGCCAATCTTACAGGGTGAAGAAAAAGGTAAAGAGTGCGAAAATGAATAAGATTCTCTTGTTTGTTAACGAAGTAAAAAATGAGCTAAGAAAGATCTCTTGGCCAAGTCGAGATGAGCTTGTGGGAGCAACTATTATTGTTTGTATCCTTGTGTTAGTCCTTTCCACAATACTTGGCTCCATGGACTTTTTCTTTAGCTTTGTTATAAAAAAATTTATTATGTAGCCTTTTGGGCTTCAAATTAATGCTTTTTTAAAGTAAACTCTATAACTACGTGGGGCTAGATTTAGGCTATGAAACGTTGGTATGTCGTCCAGGTTTATACCGGATACGAAGATATTGTAAAAACCGATTTAGAAAAACGCGTCCAGGAAGAGAATCTGACTGAATTATTCGGTGAAATTCTGGTTCCAACGGGCGAGGTGGCAAGTTTCTTTGCTGAGGAAAAATCCAAGAAGGAAAAAATTTTTCCTGGGTATTTACTTATCAACATGGATATGACTGGCGAAACATTCAGACTTGTTGCATCAAACCCTCGCGTTACAAGATTTTTAGGTGGAGAAAGTCCTGCTCCTCTTTCTGATAAAGAAGTTGGGCGCATTTTCTCTCAAATGTCTGGAGAGCTGGCTATTGCGACAGAGAAAGAAGCCTTTGTTGTTGGCAGCGAAGTTAATATTTGTAGCGGACCTTTTTCAGGGTTTGTGGGCATTATTGACAAAACAGACGATGAAAAAGAACGACTTACCGTTATGGTAAGCATTTTTGGTAGATTAACTCCAGTAGAATTGGGATTTGATCAAGTAAAGAAATAGCAATGGGATCGCTAAAGAGCAATAACAGAAGGTAGATTGTTAGGTAAAAGCATGTCAAAAAAAATAAAAGCTAATGTTAGAATACGTCTTCAAGGAGGCGCCGCGACTCCTGCTCCACCAGTAGGTTCGATGCTTGGTCAACATGGTGTTAATCTTATGGACTTTTGTAAGAAGTTTAACGCCGCTACTGCAAATCAAAAGGGCGAAACAGTGCCTCTCGTTGTTACTGTTTACGTTGATAAAACTTTTGATTTTGTTACCAAAACTGCACCAGTGTCAGAGTTGCTCAGAAAAAAAGCAAACATCAAAAAAGGCTCCAGTAATCCTGGTAAGGATTCCGCTGGAACAATTCAGATGAAAGACATTGAAGAAATTGCTAAAATGAAAATGGTCAACTTAAATGCTGCAGACCTTGAAGCAGCAAAAAAGACCATTGCTGGCAGCGCTCGCAGCATGGGCCTTAAGGTTATTGAGTAATATAACGTCGTTATAACTGGTTCATCTTAAAATTAATTATTGTAGTAGGATCGATACATGGGTAACGTTAGTAAAAATCATAAAAAGGTACAAGAGCTGCTGGCAAAAACCGAAATAACTAATTGGAAATCAGCGCTTGATTTTGTTACCAAAAATACATACACCAAATTTGATGAATCAGTTGATGCAGACATTACACTGGGCATTGATGCATCAAAGGGTGATCAAACCGTTCGTGGTTCAGTTCTTTTGCCTCATGGCCTTGGCAAGAAAGTTCGCGTTCTTGTTTTTGCTAAAGGACAATACGAAGAAGATGCAAGAAAAGCCGGCGCTGATTTTGTTGGTGCTGATGATCTTGTAGAGAAAATTGAAGGTGGATGGATGGACTTTGATGCAGCTGTTGCAACACCTGATTTAATGGGCCTTGTAGGTAAAGTAGCAAAAGTTTTGGGACCTCGAGGTTTGTTGCCAAATAAAAAAATTGGCACCGTTACTTTTGATGTTGCAGACATTGTTTCTGATCTGAAAAAAGGACGTTTATCTTTCCGTAATGATAAGGGTGGCGTATTGCATGCACCGTTTGGAAAGGCTTCTTTTGGCTCAGAAAAGCTTATAGAAAACCTTGCAGCACTTATTAAAGCTATTCAATCCTGCAAACCTGCGTCATCAAAAGGTAAATTCTTAAGAAAAATTACCATCTCATCTACGATGGGCGTTGGCGTAATAATTAATCCTGACGAAATTGGCTAAATAGGCATACAAGCAAAAGGAATCGAACAATGAACCGTCAACAAAAAGAAAGTGTAATTTCTGATTTTGCAAAGATGCTTTCAGAATCACAAAGCACTATTCTTGTTAAATATAAAGGTCTCAGTGTTGACCGCATGCAGTCACTCAGAAAAGATCTGCGTGAAGATGGTGGCAGTCTAAAAGTTACCAAAGCACGTCTTATGAAGATTGCTGCACAACAAGTTACTGCAAACATTCAAGGGCTTACTGAGTTCCAAGAACATTTTCATGATCAAGTAGGCCTTGTTTTTAGCAAAGAAGACAATATTTCGGCATTGGCAAAAAGACTTGTTGATTTCTCAAAAAATAACGAATCTTTTGGGATGATCGCAGGCCTTTATGAGGCTCGTCTTGTTTCAATCAATGAGCTCAAGACATTAGCTTCATTGCCTTCTCGAGATGTATTGTTGGCTATTGTTGCCGGTACATTAAAAGAGCCAATTGCGCGATTTGCACGAGCATTGCAATTGATTGTTGAAAGCCGAAAAGAAAATATATAAAGAAAAAGCCTTTAAATATGGGCAAATGTCTTGTATATTGTCAATCTGTGTGGTAACATGATCGTTACTATTCAGACAATAATGGCAAATTTAAAATGATCAAAAAAGCAGATTTTTGAGTAGATTTTGATTGTTGAATAAGTTTTTATTAATGGTAATTCGTTAGTTGTTAGGGAGTTGTCTCATGGCGTCAAGATTGGTTGAAGAAATAAGCAAAATGTCCGTAATGGAACTTGCTGAACTTGTTAAAGAAATTGAAGAGTTTTTTGGTGTTTCAGCAGCAGCTCAAGCGGTAGCAGCAGCTCCAGCAGCAGGTGGCGCAGCTCCAGCAGCAGAAGCTAAAACTGAATTTAAAGTAATCCTCAAAGATGGTGGTAGCGAAAAGATTAAAGTTATTAAAGCTCTTCGCACAGTAACTACGCTTTCCCTTGGTGATGCTAAAAAAGCAGTTGATGAAGTACCATTTACTGTTTCAGAAGCTGCTCCTAAAGAAGAAGCAGAAAAAATAAAGAAAGCTCTTGAAGAAGCCGGCGCAAAGGTTGAGCTCTCTTAATTCTTCTTTGTTACTTTTTTATTTTTTATTTTAGTGCATTTTTGAGAATGCCCATTTTTAAACAAGACATTGTTTTAAAATGGGATTCTCTCGTCATTAGGCGTTTTTGTTCAGATAAGTTGCTAGTGCTTTTTTAGGGTTAGGAGCAATTGGATGTCTCAATTTGGAAGAAACAAGGAAGTTGTTAGAAAATCTTTTGGCAAGATTAAAGAAGTAGTTTCGCTGCCAAACCTTATAGAAGTTCAATCTAAATCTTTCAATGATTTTGTTCAACTCGATTACCTTCCAGCAGAGCGCAAGAATGTTGGACTTGAAAAGGTCTTGCGTGATACTTTTCCTATTGAGCACAATGAACGTATTTCACTTGAATATGTCAGCTATGAGCTTGGTGAGTGGGCATGTGTATGCGGAGCGCTAACAGGGCTTGAGAATCGTTATCAATGGTCTTGTACTGCTTGCAAAAAGAGTGGTTGCAGTCGTTTGGAAGAAAACAATACGTGTCCTCTTTGTAAAAAAGAAGCTGCTCGCTATGCGCATTGTAAAGTTTGTTTCTCTCGTGTTTCCATAAAAAACACCTCCACCGTTGACGAATGTCGTTACAGCGGAAAAACTTTTTCAATGTCGCTCAAAGTTAAAATGCAACTTATTTGTTGGGACGTTGATGCAACAGGAAATCGCACTGTTCGAGATATAAAAGAACAAGATGTCTTCTTTTGCGACCTTCCGGTAATGATCGACTTATACGAAGATGACAAAGAACGTATCAAGCTAGGTAGCCATGGAACCTTCCTCATCAACGGTGTAGATCGTGTTGTGGTAAGTCAGATTCACCGAGCACCTGGTGTAATGTTTGCACTAAGTAAAAAGTCTAAAGATTTCAGAGGCCAGCCTTGTCACATTGCACGCATAATTCCAAGCAGAGGTTCATGGATCGATTTTGAATTTGATCACAATGACCTTTTGTATATTCGTGTTGATAAAAAGAAAAAAATTCTGGTCACTACTTTCTTGCAAGCATTGGGCGTTGAACGCAGCTCAATCCTTCCAACCTTTTATGATTTTGAAACAATTGATATCAAAAAAGGTAAATTTTTCAAAAAAGTTAATACTCAATTGATTGGTCAACGCTTAGATGCCGATTCATTGCCAAAAGAAATTGAAAATCAGTTTACAGTTGGGCGCCGTTTAACAAAAGCACATGTAGACAAGCTTTTGAAAGAGGGTGTTGATACACTTATCGTTAGAAAAAACAGCCTGTTGAACAGAATTGTAGCACAAGATATTATTGACACCGACACCGGAGAAATCTTAGTTGCTCATGGTACTATTTTGAATGAAGAAATAATTGATCACATCTCCACATTGAGCGATGGTTCAATTAGCGTTATTCAATCATCAGGCTATGTATTACAACCAACAATTGCTCTTACTTTTGCACAAGACACCGTTTCTTCATATGAAGAAGCATTAAAAGATGTTTATAATAAACTTAAGCCTGGAGATGTTCCTTCTCTCAAGATTATGGAAGAATATCTTCACAATTTGTTCTTTAACCCTCGCTTCTATGATTTAACAATTGTTGGCCGTATTCGTACCAACAGAAAATTGAACTTGGACACTGATAGTTCAATTTCTCATTTAACAAAAGAAGATATTATAGCTACGTTGCAGTACTTGATTGGGCTAAAAGAACGTGGAGAAGGCGAACTTGATGATATCGATCATTTGGGTAATCGCTGCATTCGTCTTGTTGGTGAATTATTACAAAGTCAGCTTTATGTTGGTTTTGCGCGTATTGAACGAATTGTAAAAGAACGCTTCCGTTTGCAAGAAAATTATGCAGCATTAATGCCTTATGATTTCTTGAACGTTAAGCCTTTAGCTGCAGTAATGCGTGAATTCTTTGGAACTGGTCAGCTTTCACAGTTCATGGACCAAACAAATCCACTAGCAGAAACAGCACATAAACGTCGTCTTTCTGCTCTTGGACCTGGCGGTATTACTCGCGAACGCGCTACTTTTGAAGTTCGTGACGTTCATACATCACATTATGGCCGTATCTGTCCTATTGAAACACCAGAAGGTCAAAACATCGGTTTGATTTCATCTCTTGCTACCTACGCTAAAGTTAACGACCTTGGATTTATTGAAACACCATACCGAAAAGTAGTTGACGGCATTGTTGAAGACCGAGCTATTTATTTAGATGCTTTTGAAGAGCAAGGCAAAAAAATTGCCCAAGCAGCTACTGAGCTTGATCAAGACAACCGCTTCAAGTCACCAAAAGTATTGGTAAGAAAAGATGGTGATATTGTCACTATTGACGAAGAAGATGTTTCTTACATCGATGCATCACCACGCCAAGTATTTTCTGTTCCAACGTCATTAATTCCCTTCCTTGAAAACGACGACGCGAACCGTGCATTGATGGGTTCAAACATGCAACGCCAAGCAGTACCTCTTATCAGATGCCAACCACCGCTTGTGGGAACTGGTATGGAACGAGAAATTGGTTCCAGCGAAGGTGTAGTTTTACGAGCTAAAAATTCTGGTGTAGTTTCTTACGTTTCTGCCGATAAGATTATTATCAACTTGGACAAAAAAAATCTTAATGAAAATAACTGGTTGCTCAAGTCTATCGACGTTTATAACCTTAAGAAATTTGCACGATCAAGTCATAATACATGGATTCATCATACGCCAATCGTCAAAGTAGGGGAGCGTATTGAACGAGATGATATTCTCACTAACGGCCCAGCAACCAACAATGGTGATCTTTCTTTGGGTAGTAACATTCTTGTGGCATTTATGCCATGGCATGGTTACAACTTTGAAGACGCTATTGTGGTAAGTAAGCGTTTGGTTAGTGACGATGTATTTGCATCAGTTCACGTTGAAGAATTCGTAGCAGAAGCGCGTGATACCAAATTAGGTGCTGAAGAAATTACACGAGACATTCCAAATGTTTCAGAAAAAGATTTGGAAGCGTTGGATGATGACGGTATTGTAAAAATTGGTACACGTATTCAACCAGGGGATATATTAGTTGGTAAAGTTACGCTAAAAGGTGACGTTCAAGTTTCTCCAGAAGAAAAATTGCTTCGCGCAATATTTGGCGAAAAATCACGCGAAGTTCGAGATACTTCATTAAAAGTACCACCTGGAATTGAAGGTACTGTTATCGATGTGAAAATTTTCTCTCGTAGCGGTATTAGAAAAGACAAGCGTTATAAAGAAATTGCGCAAAAAGAATCTCAAAAAATTGAAGAGAATCTTGCGTATCAAACAAGCATTGTTCAACAACAAATTAAAGAACAACTTGTTAAACTTCTTGATGGCCAAGTAATAAAAAACAGCAAGATTAAAGAATTGAGCAAAGCTGCAACCAAGGCTATTTTAGAAACATTGGAACCAGAAACTCTTGTTGAGTTTGAAACAGCAAGTAAAGAAATTAATGCTGACATCAAGCGCTATAAAGAAATTCTCAACAACCAAATTCGTGTTTTAACTGCATTGAAAGAAGAACACGTAGCTCGTTTGAGAAAGGGTGACGATCTTCCTTCTGGCGTTATTAAAATGATTAAAGTGTACGTTGCTAAAAAACGCCGCCTATCAGTTGGTGACAAAATGGCAGGACGACACGGAAACAAAGGGGTTGTGTCACGCATTGTTAATATCGAAGATATGCCATACATGCATGATGGTACTCCTGTTGATATCGTTCTTAACCCACTTGGTGTTCCTGGTCGTATGAACATTGGGCAAATCTTAGAAACTATCCTGGGTATGGCTGGCAAAAAAATTGGTAAAGACTTTGCTGCAAAACTTAATGAACTCAGTGAAAAAGAAATAAAAAATCAACTATGTCAGCTTTATAGCAAAGATGTTATTGATAATATTGAAAAAACATACGGTGAACAAGGAATACAGGATCTTATTAATCAAACAACTACGCTTGGTTTTGCAACAAAAACACCTGTATTTGAAGGCGCGGATTATAAAACTGAAATTCAGCCATTGTTAAAAGAGATAGGCTTGCCTATTGATGGTACCTACACGTTATTTGATGGTCTTACAGGCAACTCGTTTGATCAACCTATAACCGTTGGCTACATTTATATGATGAAATTGAATCACTTGGCGGACGACAAACTTCACGCTCGCTCTGTTGGGCCGTACTCGCTCATTACGCAACAGCCACTTGGTGGTAAGGCGCAATTTGGTGGTCAACGTCTTGGGGAAATGGAAGTGTGGGCACTCTTTGCATATGGCGCTGCATACACCTTGCAAGAAATGTTTACCATTAAGTCAGACGATGTAAATGGTCGTATCAAGGCATATGAAGCAATTGTTCGCGGTGAAGAAGTGCCAGATCCAGGTATACCTGAATCATTTAATGTCTTGGTTAAAGAGTTGCAAAGCTTAGGCTTGCAGGTAGATCTGTTTAAGACAAGTAAGGAGCAAGTCGGTGAATAATAGAATGCTTGAACGATTTCGTGAATACATCAATACAACACAGTTTAATGCGATCAGAATAGGCATTGCTTCACCAGAAAAGATTCGCTCTCTTTCGTATGGTGAAGTAAAAAAGATTGAAACCATTAACTATCGTACGCTTAAACCTGAACGTGATGGTTTATTTTGCGCTCGCATTTTTGGTCCAGTAAAAGACTGGGAATGTAATTGCGGTAAATATAAGCGCATGAAACATCGTGGTGTTACCTGTGAAAAATGTGGTGTTGAAGTTATTCAATCACGTGTACGTCGTGAACGGATGGGACATATCAATCTTGTTTCTCCTGTTTGCCATATTTGGTTTTTAAAGGGTATTCCAAGCTATTTAAGCTTGATTATAGGCATGACTGTTCGTGACCTTGAACGTATTATCTATTTTGATAGTTACATAGTTATCAATCAAGGTAACTCTCCATATCCTCAAAAAACGCTGCTCAACAGCCAAGAATATGAAGAATATGTCAGTTCACATGCCGAAGATATCACCTTTAATGCAGGTATGGGCGCAGAAGCAATCAGAACACTGCTCACCGGCATTGACCTGAACTTTGAAGTCAGAAAAATAGAAGAAGAATATAAAAAAACAACATCGATTGCCGTTAAGCATAGACTTGCAAAACGTTACAAAGTTCTTTACAGCATGCTTCAAGCAACTATTCGTCCAGAATGGGTTTGTTTTGAGGTGCTGCCAGTAATTCCACCAGATTTACGTCCTCTTGTTCCTCTTGAAGGCGGACGCTTTGCCAGCTCAGACTTGAACGATCTTTATCGACGTGTTTTAAATAGAAACATTCGTCTCAGAAGACTTATTGAACTTGAAGCTCCAGACGTTATTATCAAAAACGAAAAACGTATGCTTCAAGAATCAGTTGATGCGTTGATAGACAACGGTCGTAGAGGCCAACCAGTAAGAGGTTCAAACCGTCGCCCTCTTAAATCATTAAGCGAAATGCTTCGTGGTAAGCAAGGTCGATTCCGTCAAAACTTGCTCGGTAAGCGCGTAGACTATTCAGGTCGTTCTGTTATTGTGGTAGAACCAGAACTTGAAATGCATCAATGCGGATTACCAAAATTAATGGCACTTGAACTCTTTAAACCTTATGTTTATGTTGAGTTGCAAAAGCGAGAACTCGCTACAAACTTACGCGTTGCAAAACGCATGGTTGAAGAAATGACTGCTGAAGTCTGGGAAGCATTGGAAGAAGTTGTTAAAGACCGCGCAGTACTATTAAACCGTGCTCCAACATTGCATCGTTTGGGTATTCAAGCCTTCTATCCAATTTTAGTAGAAGGTAAATCTATTAAGATTCATCCACTCGTTTGCGCAGCATTTAACGCCGACTTTGACGGTGACCAAATGGCAGTGCACGTACCGTTGAGCAAAAAAGCTCGAACAGAGGCAGTTAATCTTATGCTTTCTGTTAACAACTTGCTTTCCCCTGCAAACGGACGCCCACTTTCTACACCAACCAAAGACATGGTACTTGGCCTGTACTACATGACCAAAGGACGCAAAAATGTATCTGGTGAAGGCTTAGTTTTCTCAAGTATTCATGAGGTTATTTACGCTTACCAACATGAACAAGTCAGTATTCATGCACCAATTAAAGTACGTTTAAAAAACAACATTCTTGTTGAAACAACGGTTGGTCGCGTTATTGTATACGAAGCACTTCCTGAAGGATCTGACTTCAACTGGGTAAATAAAGCAGTTAAGAAAAAAGATCTTGGAACATTGGTTGCTTCGCTCCATAAGTATTTTGGTAGCCATGCAACAGTTAAGACATTAGATAAAATTAAAAAACTTGGTTTTTCGTATGCTACATTTGGCGGCGTTTCATTGTCTATTGATAACTTAATTATTCCTGATGAAAAACAAAGCATCCTTAACGACAGCAAAAAACAAGTAGAAAAAGCTGAGCAACTTTATGTTGACGGTATTATTACCAACGGTGAACGTCTCAATAAAATTATTCAAATTTGGGCGCGTGCCACTGAAGACGTAGCTAACAAAATGTTAAATGTTCTTGAGAAAGAAGATCGTGCAGCAGCTACTAACACCGACAAAAACAATAAGCCTTTCAACTCAGTCTTTTTGATGCTTGATTCAGGAGCTCGTGGTTCTAAACAACAAATTCAACAGCTGGCCGGTATGCGAGGACTAATGGCTCGACCATCTGGTGAAATTATGGAAACACCGGTTTTGGCAAACTTTAAAGAAGGCTTAAGTGTATTTGAATACTTCGTATCAACACACGGGGCTCGTAAAGGTTTGGCAGATACAGCTCTTAAAACAGCTGACTCTGGTTATTTAACTCGTCGACTTGTTGACGTTGCACAAGATATGGTAATTACTCAGGCAGATTGTCAAACTCTTGGTTATATTGGCTTATGTGATATTGCTGAATCAGGTGAAATTATAGAATCTATTGGCAAACGAGCATATGGTCGTATTGCTGCAGAAGATATAAAGGATCCATTCACCGGAAAACTAATCGCAACCCAAGACTCATTACTTACTGAAAGCATTGTTGAACAAATCAACGATTCAGCTGTGAACAAAATAAATGTTCGATCAGCATTAACGTGTCAAGCAAAACGTGGCATGTGTGCTAAGTGCTATGGTATGGATCTTTCAACCCAAAGATTGGTTGATATCGGTACAGCTGTAGGTATTCTTGCTGCACAGTCAATTGGTGAACCAGGTACACAGCTTACCATGAGAACTTTCCACATCGGGGGTACAGCAAGCGGTCTGGTAGAACAATACCACTACAAGGCTCGTTTTGACGGTAAAGTTGCTTATCGCGATGTTCACGCAGTAAAAAATCGTGATGGTTTGTGGACAGTAATGAATCGTAAATCAAAAGTTGTTATCATACAAGAAGATGGTCGCGAACTAGAAGAATACAAACTAGAATACGGTTCTCTTATCTTTGTTAACGACAATGCAACGATTAAAGCTGGCGAAAAAATTGCTGAATGGGAACCTCATAAAGTAATTATGTCTGAAAAGGCTGGTTGCGCTCAGTTTATTGACTTGATTGAAAACGTTACTTATCAGGAACGGTTCGACGAAACAACAGGGATGTCTCTTAAGATTATTCTTGAACGTCGTGATGAAAAACGCCAACCATGCGTTGTGGTATTTGACAAAGAAGGCGGTGAAGAAGCTCGTTATTATCTTCCAACCGGCGCTATATTAATTGTTAAGCCAAATGCAATGGTACTTCCTGGTGATGCACTTGCAAAGCTACCTCGTGAAGAAACAAGAACTAAGGATATTACCGGTGGCTTGCCACGTATTGCAGAATTGTTTGAAGCACGTATTCCAAAAGATACCGCAATTATCAGTGAAGTAGATGGTATTGTTAGATTCGGTGGTCTTCATAGAGGCCAACGTCGCGTTACCGTAACCACTGAAGAAGGCGAAGTTTTCGAATATAGTATTCCAAGAAACAAACAACTTCTCGTTGAAGACAACGAAGCTATTAAAGCTGGTGACCCACTCTGTTCTGGTGTTCTCAACGTTCATGATATTTTGAGAATTTTAGGACCAGACGAAGTACAAAAATATCTTGTAAAAGAAGTGCAAGAAATTTACACCTTACAAGGTATTGAGATTAACGATAAGCATATTGAGTTGATTGTTAAGCAAATGCTTCGCAAAGTTCGTATCATAGATGCTGGCGACACTAACTTTGTTGTTGGCGATCGTGTTGATAAAAACCATCTTCAAGCAGTTAACAAGCTTATTGCTCAAGCAGGTAAAAAGATTGCTACAACAAAGCCTATTTTAATGGGTATTACTAAAGCATCTTTGGGAACAGAAAGCTTCTTGTCAGCAGCATCGTTCCAAAATACAACACACGTATTGACTGAAGCATCGTTAGCTGGACAAATTGACTATCTTTACGGATTGAAAGAAAACATACAAATTGGTAAACTTATTCCGGCAGGAACAGGAGTCCCTTCCTTTAGGCTTCAGCATATTGGGGAAGAGATTTCTGACCTTGAACGACAAGCACGAGAAGAAGAAAGACTTGAAATTGGCCTTGATGAAATTTCTCTTAGCTAAATAGGTTTGTAGGCACGTAGCTCAGTTGGTAGAGCATTGCTTTGACGTAGCAGAGGTCAGCGGTTCGACTCCGCTCGTGCCTACCATTTAGACAAGAGAAGTTGTTCTTGATTAAAATAGAAATAAACGATATTATAGATTTGTGTATTTTTAGAAGTTAAATTGACTATTTGTAATCAAAAATAGTTTTAAATTTGAGGTTCTCGAATGTTAAATAAAGAGGAAAAAAGCAACATCATTGCAAAGTTTGCTAAATCAGCAAATGACACTGGTTCATGTGAAGTGCAAATAGCGCTTATCTCTAAGCGAATTAGCCAACTTTCAGAACATTTGCAAAAGTTTCCTAAAGACAATCATTCCCGCAGAGGACTTCTGTGTATGCTTGGACGTCGCAAAGCGTTTCTCAAGTATTTGGAAAGAACTGACTTTAAGAGCTACAGCACTATTTCTCAATCCATGAAAGAATTGAGCTAAATCGTTAATTCTTTCATGCTACTATTATCTAAAGTCTTTTCTTTTTACTGAGAGGTACGATTATAATGCACATGAAATTCAGCCTACCTGAGTTGGGTATTGAAGTTGAAATTGGTAAGTTTGCCCGACAAGCTCATGGTGCTGCCTGGGTTAAAATTGGCAACAACGTCGTGCTTTCCACTGCCGTTGCAGCTCGTGCAACAAAAGATTTTGCGGGCTTTTTTCCGTTAACTGTTGAATATCGCGAAAGACTTTCTGCTGCAGGTAAAATCCCTGGCGGCTACTTAAAACGAGAAGGTCGATTGTCTGATCACGAAGTGCTTATTTCACGCATTATTGATCGTCCAATTCGTCCGCTGTTTCCAAGCTATTACTTCGATGAAGTACAGCTCCTTTCAACAGTCTATTCTTCAGACGGATCGTTCCCTGCAAGCATGCTTGCCTTAATCGGTTCATCAATTGCGTTAACTATCTCTGAGATTCCATTCTTAGGGCCTGTGGGCGGTGTACAAATTGGCCGCGTTAACGGTGAATGGAAATTTAATCTCAGCCACGAAGAAATAGAAAAATCAGACACCAACATCATTGTTGCAGGAACCAAGACCGGTATTTCTATGGTCGAAGGAAACTGTAACGATTTGTCTGAAAAAGAATTAATAGATGTTTTGTTTTTAGCGCATGAAAAAATTAAAGCACAGGTAGACTGGCAGCTTGAAATTCAAAAAGAAATCGGCAAGCAAAAACTTGAGCTTTCAAGTACTTTTGACTGGGATGCTTTGCAAGCAAAAGTTGACGGTTTTGTTGTCGAACAAGATATGACAAGCGTTTTTGCTGAAACAAAAAAAGAACGCAGTCTTGCTATGGACGCACTTAAAGAAAAAGTTGTTCAAAACTTTGCAGCCGACATTGAAGCTGGCACTATTTCTGAAGATATTGTAAGTCATCTCTTTGAAAATCGCGCCAAGGTTCTTCTTTCCGATATGATTGGAAAACAGCAAACGCGTATTGACGGCAGAAAACTTGATCAAGTAAGGCCTATTTCTGTTGAAACAAGCCTTTTGCCATGCGTACATGGTTCTTCTATTTTTATGCGCGGTGAAACACAAGCATTATCAAGCGTGACCCTGGGCACCTCGCAAGATGCTCAAAAGGTTGACTCACTTTTTGGGGCAACACAAGAACGCTCATTCATGCTTCACTACAACTTCCCACCATTTTCTGTTGGTGAAGTCCGACCAATTCGCGGCGTAGGTCGTCGAGAAATTGGACATGGATTTTTAGCAGAAGCATCATTCCGCAATGTTTTGCCAACTGAAGAAGCTTTTCCTTACACCATTCGTTCAGTTGTTGATATTTTAGAATGCAACGGCTCCTCGTCAATGGCAACAGTCTGTGCAACAAGTATGGCCCTTATGGATGCAGGGGTACCAATCAGTCAAATGGTTGGTGGTATTGCTATGGGTCTTGTAAAAGACTCTCAAGGCGGTTATCACGTTTTGACAGACATTCTTGGCACAGAAGATGCTCTTGGCTTAATGGACTTTAAGGTAACTGGCACCACTAAAGGTATTATGGCTTTCCAGCTTGATATCAAGGATAAAGTCGGCTTATCTCGCGATCTTTTGCTCAAGGCTCTTGAACAAGCACGCACAGCTCGTTTGCACATTTTGAATAAAATGGCAGAGGTTCTTGAAAAACCGCGTGAGGAAATTTCCAGTCTTGCGCCACGCATTTTCTCATTCAAGGTTCCACAAGATAAAATTGGTGCGATCATTGGGCCCAGTGGCAAAGTTATTAAAGAAATTATTGCCAAGACAAAAACACAAATTGATATCGATGACGATGGCACTGTTAAAATTTTCTCCAAAGATGAAGCTGCTGCAAAAGAAGCTGGCAACTGGATTAAAACCATTGTTGGAGATATTGAACCAGGAAGTTGCTACGATGGTATAGTTCGTCGTGTTGTTGATTTTGGTATCTTTGTCGAGCTGGTACCTGGCAAAGAAGGCCTCGTGCATATTTCTTCAATAGCTCGCGACAAACAACGCGACCTTGAGCGTATGTACAAAATAAATGACATTATCAAAGTTAAAGTGATTCATTTTGACAAAGAAACTGGACGCATTCGTTTGATTGCACCAGAACTTGAAAAATAAACTACTTAGTTTTTGTACTTAATCTTTTTAAATGGAAGCATCATGGAATCGGCAAAGCAGCGTGTTGAACGTATTGATGGACGAAGCGTTCATCAGGTAAGACCTATCAGGGCCTACTACGACATAATCGGTTTCGCAGATGCTTCCATTTTATTCGAACTCGGAAAAACAAAAATTCTCGTCTCAGTAACACTGCAAGACGGCGTTCCTCGCTTTTTGAAAGGCCAAAAAACTGGCTGGTTAAACGCAGAATACGCTATGCTGCCTTGTTCAACGCAACAACGCGCTCAACGCGAAATTATGGCAGGTAAGAGAAATTCTCGAAATGTCGAAATTTCACGCTTAATTGGCCGCTGTTTACGAACTATTCTTGATCTTGATTTCATTCCGGACAAAACGATCACCGTTGATTGTGACGTATTACAAGCTGATGGCGGAACTCGCGTGGCAAGTATTACGGCAGCAAGCTTAGCGCTTAACTTGGCTGCTAAGCGCTGGCGAGAACGTGGTGTTACTCGCGATGGATTGGTCAAAGAATCTATTGCAGCAATATCCGTTGGAATGGTACAAAACGAGCCCATGATCGATTTAAATTATAGAGAAGACTCACAAGCACAAGCAGATTTCAATGTCGTTATGACACAATCTGGCAAGCTTATTGAGCTACAAGGGACCGCTGAAACAAATCCCGTTGATTGGCAAAGCTTTGAGCAACTCAAAGAAATGGCAATCAACGGCATTAGTAATCTCTTTCTAACAACAGCAAGTATCACACCAGCTCTTGTTGCACAACAACAGGATATGCTGCCAATAACAAGTCATTCTGATCTTGAAAACAAAGCAACTGTTTCTCATTCCGCTCGCGTAAACCCTTTTAGCATTGCAGGCAGAATCAATGCTCATGTCCAAAAATAGTAACAGTAAAACTTTAAGTAGAGTTTTAATTTTGTGTGGTACTATTTTTTTAGCAGCATGCTTTCCCAAGCAACAAATTTCGCAAAATTCACACGTTCCACTCTTTATTCCAGTACCACTCAGTAAATTCACTTTTCGTGATATATCGACACTTATTTATCAGTCTATGAGCGACCATTGCGCACGGGTTGGCCATACACTGGTTACCCAAGCCCAAAACGGTTATTCGTTGCATATTGAAGTCAAAGATTTATCTTCCTTAAGAAAATTTGTCTCTCCTGATGTCTTACTTTTTCACACAACAGTTCGGCTTGAACTAGCTTGTTCGCTCTATAATTTTACACAAGAGCTTATTGCACAAAAAACATTTCATTTTTCGACCTTGATATCTAAGGCAAGAAATCCTATTATTAACAGTAGTTTTTTAACATTTGAATACAAACAATTAATGAACCAAGCAGCGCCAAAAATTGAACGCTACTTCAGGCGATTTCTGAAAAAAGATGGATTTTAAAAATTTTCTCAAACAAGCCCTTACTCACGATTTTTGGCAACAAAACAAAAGTTACTGTTTTCAAGGATCTGTCTACCCATACTTTTTTTTCAGAACACTTTTTGCTCAATTAAGTAAAACTAACTGCTTACCAGCGAATTTAGCAAAAACATGGGCAACAGTTTTGGATGAAAAAAAAATCCAAGTTATGTTAGCGCAAAATATGCTTGGCATAAATTCGTTTTATTGGTTCGGCGATAGCATTAACACATTACCTGAAAAGACAAAAAAGAACTTAATCGAATTTTTTTGCCTGTACAGAGGGCCAAACAGTATCAGCTTTTTTGTTGATCTTGAAACGAATATTTCTACATACCCATGCACCTTAATTGCGATACCTAGTACTATTGATTACACAGATCTTCAACTACTGTTATCTTTTTATGGGAAAAATATTCCTGAAAAAAAAATGGCTTTGCTCAAAAAAATATTTGCTCGAACGCCATCGTTACCACTCGACACCTGTTGCAACATTTTGAATATGCTTGATCTTGTAAGCGTTCAATTACTGGACCAATTATTTACCTATCTTGAAAAATCACTTGAAACACAACCTGCATTTGCACAACTTTCAGAATATTTTTTTTCAGGAAACGCATCAGCATTTTTTTCTGTCTGGAGTAAGGTCAGTCAAGAATATCCAGAAATATTTTGGCTATCATATTGGTCTGAACAAGTGTGGCGCGCATATCATACTAAAAAATTTCTACAAAAAAATGACTTTGTTCAAGCAAAAAAGATGGGCTACCGCCTTCCCTATTCATTCATGAATCGATATTGGAAAAATTTTAAACTTCAAGATCTATCCGAATTGCATGAACAATTGTATACTATCGACTACGCATTAAAAACAGGATCGACATTTTGCTTGCTCGACCAATTTTATTTGAATCATTTTTTGAAGTATACACAACAAAAGGGGATGTAGATTTTATGGCGCTATCATTGTACGATCTTTTAAAACGAGAAATAAAACGCATGATTGTTGGCATTGGAAAAGATGGTGCTGGCAACATTCACCCACTCATTATGAACGAAACAGAACGTTACGTCATTGAGCAAGTTTTACGAGAAACGAATAATAATTATTTACTCGCTTCAAAAATGCTGGGTATTAGCAGAAGTACTTTATATAGAAAAATAGATACGCTCAGTATTGTCACCAATAAAAATAATCCTGAAAAATTAACTTTTTAAGTGATTATTTCATTAACGCATCTTTAAAGAAGTTGAGTTCATCAAGCACTTTGCCTGCACCAAGCACCACACACAAGAGTGGATCTTCAGCAACGCGCACCGGCAAACCAGTTTCTTTGGAAACAAGAACATCCAGCTTTTTCAATAATGAACCACCACCAGACATTACAATACCACGATCAACCAAATCTGACGAAAGTTCTGGCGGTGTGTTTTCAAGAGCTGAACGAACTGCATCAATGATAACTGAAATAGGCTCAGTCAATGACTCAAAAACTTCAGCATCGGTGAGCGTTAATGTTTTTGGAACGCCGGTTATCAAATCGCGACCCTTAATTTCCATTTGCTGAGATTCATCTGACAAAATAGCGGTACCAATTTTTATTTTGATATCTTCTGCGGTTTTTTCGCCAATCAATAAATTGTACTTGCGCTTCACATACTGCACAATTGCGCGGTCCATTTCATCGCCACCAACACGCACTGACTTGCAATAGACAATGTCTTTAAGCGAAATAATAGCAACTTCTGTTGTTCCACCGCCAATATCTACAATCATATTGCCCGTTGGTTCACCAACAGGAAGCCCCGCCCCGATTGCCGCAGCCATTGGCTCCATAATAGTATACACTTCACGAGCTCCTGCTTGCTTGGCAGAATCTTCTACCGCACGTTTTTCAACTTGCGTAATACCAGAAGGAACACCAATAATCATGCGTGGACGTACGAGCGTTTTGCGATTATTGTGCACTTCGCGAATAAAATAGCGCAACATACTTTCGGTCAATTCAAAATTTGCAATTACACCATCACGCATGGGTCTACTTGCAATAATACTTTCTGGTGTTTTACCAAGCATTAATTTTGCTTTATTGCCAGCCGCAAGTACTTCATTTGTTGAAGATTTAATAGCCACTACTGAGGGCTGATCAAGAACAATGCCTTGATCTTTAACATAAATCACGGTATTTGCTGTTCCAAGATCGATTGCCATATCATTGGAAAAAAAGCTAAAAAGCTTTCTAGCTGGCCAATATTTCATTATGTATCCTTACCTCAAATTAAAAGTGCAGTTCTACACCACATGAAACCTGATGTGTTTTACAAATCGCGCTACCACCTATAGGAATGTCGTATGCAACATAAATAGTAGGATCAAAAGACCAATTATTCAAGGCTTTTTTTGTATCATACAAAAATTGTAAAGTCACATAATGCGATCGACGACTTGTTTTATTTTCTTTGTCAGCAATATTAGCATTAATTGCTTCCTGATTAATATCAACTGTTGGTATACGACTCAAATAACTTGCTATTGTTTTATCTTTACGCGCATCACGAAATGTATCGTGTTCATGACGAACATAGGTATAACGACCCTGTAAACTCAAGCCGTCAGTTAAATTTTCAAGAATTACATACGGCGAAATTTTAAACGTAAAACCTGGATCAACCTGAATTTTACCAATCAAAGAACTAAAAATGTCCGGTTCTTGGTAAGTTGCCATGCGCCTCAACCTTGTTTCTTTAAACTGATGCAAGAAACCAAACATAAATCCTACTTTTAAATCTTGTTTTAATTCAAACTCTGGAACAAAGTCGAAATATAAACCCCAGTGGCCATTTCCCATAAATGACACCGATGTTGGAACATCATTGTCGGCAAACGCCCCGGTTGGCAGAATCAGCCCAAGGCGCGCATTAAGATTAATACTACGCATAAGCAACTTATGATCGGTAAAAAAATTATACTGAGCAAAAATATCAATATCTCCCAAACCACCTTTTTGCCATGAGTTTTGAGTAAAACCAATAACATCATGCGTTTGTCGACGAAATTTATCCATGTCTTGGCTCAAGGTACGTTTTTCGTTATCAGTCAAAACCCGCGGCAAAGACGGCTCGGTCTGTTCTTGAAAGTCTTTACTCAAAAATTGGTAGCGCGCCGTTGTGTCCAAATGCATAATGGGCGCCCATAAGCCAAAAAGAAAACGATGCTCTTCTGTTATTTTATAAGGATATTTGTACGAAAGAACAAGGCCGCGCGATCTAATCCGTTGGCTTACTTTAAAAGGAGCCTTAACGGTATCAAAACCAGGACCATATTTTCCAATCAATGGGTTGACATATGCGGGATTCACCGCTTGCAAAGAAAAGATGATATCATTTAAATCATACTTTCCCCACAGCTCTGGAATACCAACCGTGCCACGCGAACGACTAAATGCCGTCGAAGCAAAGGTCATAAAAAACGATGTATCAACAACATGTTTGTCGTTATACCCATAATCTTCAGGTTTTTCAAAAAAAGGAAAATAGCGACTTCCATTATGAGTTGCACAAAGGCTATCGATTATTGTGAGAAAAAAAGCTGCTAAAAATAAAAAACGCTTTATGTGAGGCATCATTTTTCCACCATGTCGTTAAGGTGTTATGATACAAAATTGCAATGCAAAAACACGCTTGAATGCAAGTTTTGAGATTACTTCAAATTCAAGTTTAGTCAAGGAAACTATTGGTAGTTGTTTGATAATTTTCTGACAAAAATAAAAGCATGCCACTTTATCATCACAATTGGTTCTATGCTAAAGATTAAAATTGAGGTACAGTTAATTCAATAAAAAGGAAAGTGCAACCCCGTAAGTGAGAATTACTCATGGATGCAATGAAAAAATCGTCGACCAAAAATCACCAGATTTTTGTTGCAAACTGGAAGATGTATACATCAGCCGACGAAGAAATTCGTATTGGGTCTGAAAATTATGACAATTTTATAGATCTTGCTCGCAACCCAAATCATGAAATTATTTTGTGTCCTTCTTTTTTATCGTTGCACACACTCAGTAATATTTTTAAAGAAACTCCAGTTCAGCTGGGCGCACAAGATTGCTCCGAACATAACAAAGGCGCCTTTACCGGCCAAGTTTCAGCAAAAAGCCTCAAAGCAGCTGGCTGTTCTTATTGCATTATTGGCCACAGCGAGCGTCGCCAGTTTAACGCTGAAAACAATCAACAAATATCCCTCAAATTCCAACACCTACTGGACCAAGGCATTGCGCCAATTGTATGCGTTGGAGAAAACGAAACTGAATATCAAGAACACAGAGCCCTTCAGGTCTTAGAAGATCAGCTTAAAGAAATTTTCTCTTTGATGCGCTCAAGTAAATATACATTGCGAGATTTGCCTATTTGTATCGCTTACGAACCAATTTGGGCTATTGGTACCGGCAATGTTGCTCAACCCGAACATTTGAATACCGTGTTTGCTTGGCTTGCCAATCAAACCAAAAATATCGATCCATCAATCAATTGGAAGTTTTTGTACGGCGGCAGTGTAAAAGCAAATAATGCCGCCTGGCTGAAAGAAATTGAATATTTGGACGGTTTTTTGATTGGTGGTGCAAGTTTGGATTTTCAAGAGTTTGAAAAAATAGTATACTGTACTAATTAGAGACGAGTTATTAGTTTAGTTTAAATGAAAGCACCCGGCCCCTTACCATGCCTGGAGCAACTTGCGAGGAATTATGTTTACTCTTTTGATGACACTATTTATCTTTTCATCACTCATTCTTGCTATCTTAATTTTAATTCAACAAGGCAAAGGCGACATGGGCATGGGAAGTCTTGGCGGCAGCACACAGATGTTGTTTGGCGGCTCGGGCGGTCAGAATTTTTTTGAAAAAGCAACCTGGATTCTTGGCGCTATCTTTTTGTTTGGCTCACTTGGCCTTACCGTTTTGAAAGCAAAAGAAACAAGAGAATCAAGCCTTAAAGGTTTTGTAAGTAAGAAACAAGCAAGCAAGCAACCAACTCAAGAATCTAAATCTCTTGATCTTGACATGGACTTGTCAAAAGACAGCAAAGAAACTGCTTAATAGATAAATTAATTATAAAAGAATTTTAGTGCGATTAACAGCAACGTAACACACCACCTTGAAAAATAGGAAATAGGAGATCGGTGTTAATTAAACTTGCTGACTACATTGGCGCAAAGTCAATTCATCTTTCTGAACGCCTGGGAAAAATTGGCCTTTTTCTTGGTGATTCAGTTATTACTTTGTTTACAACAAAGCTCAAGCTCAAAAAGTTTTTTTATTATATGAACTACATCGGCGTCAATTCGCTTGGTGTTGTTGGCCTGATTGGTGTTACCGGCGGAGCAGTTCTTGCCCTGCAAAGCTATATCGGCCTTCATCGTTTTGGCGCAGAGCGCTTCATAGGCCCGGTAGTATTTCTTTCAATGACTCGCGAGCTTGGACCTGTCTTTACCGCAATTATGGTCATTGGACGCGCTGGTTCTGCTATTACTGCCGAAATTGGCACCATGCGGATTACGGAACAAATTGACGCTCTTCAAACACTCTGCATTAATGTTAAACAATATTTGGTGATTCCACGCATTTTAGCAGGAACTTTTATCTTACCTTTTCTTTCGATTATTTGCTCATTATCAGGAATTCTTGCTGGTTACATTACTGCTGTTTATGTTTTGGGCATTAATCCTGAAGTTTATATGGAAGCAATTCGCGAAAGCTCAGAACTTTCTGACATCACCATTGGACTTTTAAAAGCATGTGTATTTGGTTTTTTAATTACGTTGGTAAGTACTTATAAAGGATACACTACCAGCGGCGGCTCAAAAGGCGTTGGCATTGCAACCACACAAAGCGTAGTTTTTTCTAACGTTACCATCTTTATTGCAAATTATATCTTAACCTCTTTACTGTTTTAATTATGATACAGCTTACTGGTTTAAAAAAAGCATTCGGATCAAAAGAAATTACGCGCGGGCTTGATTTAACTATCAACACCGGCGAATTTATTGCTATCATTGGCAAATCTGGCGAAGGAAAATCTGTTTTACTTAAACAGATTATTGGTTTAATTAAACCAGACGCCGGCGAAGTAATTATTGATAATGAAGACGTAACCAAACTAAAAGGCAGAAAACAACAGGAAGTTTTTAAAAAATGCGGCTATGTTTTTCAGTTTGCCGCTCTTTTAGACTCATTAACCGTTTTTGAAAATATTGGCATTACGCTTTTGGAAGAAAATATTCCACAAGAAAAAGTTTTGCCCCTTGTCATTGAGAAGCTTAACAGCGTTGGACTAAGCCAAGATGTTTTGGACCGATACCCAGCAGAGCTTTCTGGTGGTATGAAAAAACGTGTTGGCCTTGCCCGAACACTCATGCTCACCCCAAAAATTCTGTTGTACGACGAACCAACAACGGGGCTAGACCCCATGACCACACGCCTTATTCATGAATTAATTTTAGACACGCATCAAAAATTTAATATCACCACTGTTGTTATTTCGCACGATATTGAAGTATTTAAATTTGCTACCCATGTTGCCATGCTTTATGAAGGTAAAATTGTTTATAAAGGCGATGCTAAAACAATTTGGGAATGCGATAATCCGTATATTTATCAGTTTATTCGCGGGCTACCTGAAGGACCTATTGAACAGGTAGGAACGCAGCAAACAAACCAACCAGGTACTCCAACCAACGAAGACTCTCAACAATGATTTATGAAAAACCATTTATTTTAATTATCGACGACGAAACAGCAATTCTAAAAACACTCAAAGAAGCTTTAGAAGATGAAGACTTTCGCGTACAAACACTAGCAGAACCCCGTCAAGCTCTTGAGCTGATTGGCCAATTAGTGCCCGACCTCATTTTACTCGACATTTCTATGCCTCACGTCAACGGCATTGATTTGTTAGAAAATATTAAAAAAGAATACCCTCAACAAAAAATCATCATGATTTCTGGCTACGGCAATATACAACTCGCTCTTGAAGCAATACGCAAGGGCGCTTACGATTTTATAGAAAAGCCACTTAATTTGGACGAAGTTTTACCTAAAATTGAATTCTTAAAAACCAGTTCAACTGCATGGCCACAACAACAAATCACGCCAAATAAGTTTTATGAACAACAAGGCATTGTAGGGAAAAGCTATTTTTTTCAAGAATTTATTGATCAAATACAACGCGTAGCTCCTTTAAAACTTCCATTGCTCATTTATGGCCACCACGGCACTGGTAAAAGCATGATGGCACGCTACACACACACGCTCAGCAGCATTGCGCAACTCCCTTTTCATATATTTAACTGCGGTTCAGACGATAACGCTAAAAATTTTGATGAGTTTCTTGCACAAACCGGAACGCTCTTTGTTAAAAATATTGATATGCTTTCACTACCATTGCAAAAAAATCTAGCTGCTCATCTTGAAAATAAAAGTATGGAAAATCAGCGCCTTATTGCATCAGCAAACTCTTCTCTTATTTCGCGCGTACAAAACGGCACCTTCAACAGCCTCCTCTTTTTTAAACTCAATGTAACCCCACTCGAAATTCCCGCACTCAACAAGCGGCCCTACGATATTCCATTATTGATCGAACATTTTGTTGAAGAAAACAAAAAAAGACATCATAAAACAATCGTTTTTCCAACAACAACCGTACGCCTTTTGCGCAACCACCCGTGGACCGGAAACGTGCGCGAACTTGAGCAGTTTATTGAAAAGGTCACACTGCTCGCACCTGAAGACCATTATGTTGTTACCCAAGACAAGCTTGAAATGTATTTGCAAGAAAAAGACATATCATTTGTTGAAGAACAAAGTTTTACCTTTTTTAATTCTCTTAATGAAGCAACATCGATGTTTGAAAAAAAATTTCTGTTGTATCTTTTGAGAAAAAATAAATATGATCTTGATCAGGTTTCAAGCAAACTAAGTATCAATACTTCACAGCTGCGATCAAAGATGCTGGATCTTAACATTGATCTAAAAAGTTCTTGATTCTCAAGTAAAAAAATTCACTTAGACATTCGTTAATTACCTGCTAAAATACCAACATGAAGTGTAATACATTACGACTCATAAGGTTATTGATAATAGTGAGGAGTTACCATGGACAACATAACTAATCCAGCAGCCGAACAAATTAAAGAACACAGTCTTAAATGGCAAACACTCAAAAGTGAAATTCAAAAGGCTATTGTTGGTCAAGATTATGTTATTGATCGCGTTTTTATTGGCCTTTTGTGCGGCGGACACATTTTACTTGAAGGCGTACCAGGCCTTGCAAAAACAACATTAATAAAAACAATTTCCCAAGCAATTGGTCTTGATTTTAAACGTATTCAATTTACGCCAGACCTTTTGCCAGCTGACTTGCTGGGCACGCTGGTTTACAATCCAAAAACTCAAGAATTCCAGACCCGAAAAGGTCCAATTTTTACCAATCTCTTGCTGGCCGACGAAATCAACCGCGCCCCTGCCAAAGTACAGTCGGCATTGCTTGAAGCTATGCAAGAACGACAAATAACAATTGGCGACAACACATTTTATCTTGAAGACAACTTTTTGGTTTTAGCAACACAAAACCCGATTGACCAAGAGGGCACCTACCGCCTTCCTGAAGCACAGGTCGACCGGTTTATGTTTAAGCTCTTAATGGGCTACCCAACCATGCAAGAAGAAAAAGAGATTGTTTACAAAGCAAGCAACCCGCAAAAAATTACTACCGTTTTGGATAAAGAAGAAATTAACGCAGCAAAAAGTCTGGTCAACCAAGTTTATATCGACGACAAAGTTATTGAATACACTCTTAAACTTGTTTTTGCATCGCGCACACCACAAGACTTTAATTTGGATGATATTCATTTTTTCATTCAGTACGGAGCCTCGCCCCGCGCAACATTGGCAATTAATCAAGCAGCTCGCGCTCATGCCTTTTTACGCAAACGCCACTTTGTAATTCCAGACGATGTTAAAGCAGTAGCTCCCGATATTTTGCGCCATCGTATTTTACTTACGTATGAAGCCGAGGCGGAAAATATTACCACCGACCAGATCATACAACAAATTTTACGGACAATCCCAACTCCCTAACAGCAAGCCCAGCGCACTACGAGATGTATGGAGGTTTTATTATGTTTTGCTTGACAGACAAGAAATGGTAACAGTATCTTCGTAGTCTAAAAGAGGATATTTGGCTATGAAGCAGCAATTATGGATACTGAACAGTTCACTCCTGGCAACTTTTTTTGCAATTTTAGTAATTGCAAAGCTTTTAAAGGTAGAACCACCTCGAGTTCGCATGAGACGAAGCTTTGCAGAAAAAATTGAAAAAAAAAAAGAAACACTCCCTGCATCATCATGGGAAAAAATTTATCAAAACGACGTATTTAAAACATACGTAGCCAAAGAATTTAAACCAGAAAAGGTTTCTTTGGTAACCCCAATCCCCGAACCTACTTCCCCAGAAGTCAAACCAGCTCCCGAACCTAAAAAACAAGAATTTATTGATGCGCTCAACATAACCCTCAAAGGTATCATTATATCTTCCGACGAACTTAAAAGCGTTGTTATGATTGAAGATGAAACCCAAAAAGAGGGGCTTTATCATTTGGGGGACAAAGTTAAAGACGCACAAATTATTAAAATTTCTCGCAATCGCGTTGTATTATTACGCGCCAACGGTCAACAGGAAGTATTCTTTTTGCGCAAAGACGACCCCGAGCTAGAGCTTGATGCGCAAGGCATGGACAAATGGCAGTATGTTGTTAAAAAAATTGACGATACTACCTACCATGTTGACCCTCATAATTTTAAACAAGCAATTGACTCACTGGGCAACTTTATTGAACGCGCCAGCATTGTTGGCACGGCATACCAAAAGAATGTACCAATTGGCATTCGTGTGGGCGCTTTAGAAAAAGATGAGCTTGGGCACGCGCTTGGTTTGCAAAGTTATGATATAGTATTAGCCATTAACGATATGAACACCGCCGATGTTAAAAATAGAATTAAAATTTACGATACCATTACCGCCATGAAGCTGAACAGCGAATTTACGGTAAAACTTAAACGTAAAGAAGAAGATCTTGTTTATACGTATAAATTATCAACAATCAGCAAAGCAAAGAAAAAAATCTTCACCGGCAAAAAGCCAGACGAAGAAGGTAAGAAAAAAGAAGAAGCCGAAAAATTGAAAATGAGTAAAACGCAAGAACGTGAAAACTTAATTCGTGAATTCCGAAAACGGCACCCTCAAAATGACCAACGTTCAGCCATTGCAAAGATTAGACAGCGATTATTAGAAAATTTACGCGAACGCTTGAAAAATACTCGCACACGAGCACAAGATAGGCCTAACGATAGAACGCGAGGCAACAACCAAGCACCAAGCAACAACGGACCAGTAAAACAACAGAGCGCTCAAGCACAATCTGAAAGCACCAAGCAGCAGACAGCGCCCTCAGCGCCAGCACAACAAGCGACCACACAAAAGAAAAAATAAAAAGGAAGTAATTCCACATGAAAGAAAATAGGAACCAAGTAACCATGATTATTATCTTTTTCATGGCCTTACTAACCTTTACCACTTCAACAACCTGGCTAACCGCCATGCCGCCAGCAGCACCCGAAACTACTTCTGAAGAAGAAGAAGAGGTAGTAACTGCAGAGCCAGAAACTGACGATACAGCACCAACTGACAAACCTGAAGTTGGGGCTGAAGCTGAAGAAGCAACAGAACCAACAGACGAAACTGCCAACGAACCAGAAGAAGCGGCAGAGCCTGAAAAAACAGCAAAAAAGAAAAAAAAAGAAAAAAAAGTTGGCATGCCTGAGGCTGACGAAGAACCAGACATCGAACCCGCACCAGAGGATCTTGAAGAGCTTGAAGAACCCTATCGAGAAAATACTGAAAAAGATCAAGAAGAAGCTGCCACAGAAAGCGAAGAACAAAATATTTATCTCAATTTTGACAACACCGAGCTTTCAAATTTTATTAACTACATGGCGGACCTGAAAAAAATTAACTTAATCCCTGACAAGTCACTTGAAGGTAATAAAGTTTCGCTCACAATTCGCGAACCACTCACCGTTGACGGGGCATGGAACATCTTTTTAACCGTTTTGGAAATGGCAGGCTTTAGCATTATTAAAGTTGGCGACGTTCACAAAATTGTTCCTAAAGACCAAAAATTAACCCAGCCTCTGCCGTCCTTCATAAACGTCCCGGCAGACAGCCTGCCCGACAGCGATCTTTTGATTCGTTATGTTATTTTCCTTGAAAACATTAAGGTTGAAAGCTTAACCGATCTCTTAAAAAGCATGCTGAGTATGACATCAGACGCTATTCCCCAAAATGATGTAAACGGCTTTATTATTACCGACAAAGCATACAACATTAAAGCTGCTGTCAAACTGATTCAAGAACTTGACCAAACCGGCGAACTTGAAACCGTTGAAGTAATTCGCTTAAAACAAGCAAATGCTGAAGATGTTAAAACGTTGCTCAATTCATTAATTGAGCAACCTGAAGGCGGCGCTGGTGCGCTAGCCCGCTTGCTGGGCAAAGCATCTGAGGGAACCACTAAATACTTCCCTGCTGGCACTAAAATTATTGCAGAACCACGGACTAACTCTATTATTTTGATGGGCGCTCCAGGACCTATAAAAAAAATAGAAGAATTTATTATTAACAATGTGGACACTACCCTCAAATCTGCCGCATCACCGCTTCATATTTTTGAATTGCAATATGCCGATGCCACACAAATTGCCGAAATTTTACAAGCGGTTACCGCCCCACCAGAAGGCGGACCTGGCCAACAAGCAACACAATACGGGGCTATTCGAGGCGGCGTAAAGTATTTTAAAAGTATGAAATTTTCGGTCGACAAAGAAGGCAACCGTTTAATTGTTTCAAGTACCGACAAAGAAGATTGGCACCTGCTCAAAAAAACAATACAAGATTTAGATAAACCACAACCACAAATTGCCGTAGAAACATACATAGTTTCAGTAAACGCCGACGACGTTAAAGGTTTTGGCGGCATGTTACGCAATAAAAAACATGGCCAAATTGGTAATCACCTTGATTTTCAGTCAACGCCATTGACCGGAAATTCTGAACTAGAATACGACAGTGCTTCAAAACCGGTCAGCTTACTCGGTAATTTACTCAACCAACTAGTTGCAAATCAAGGAGCTTCGTTGCTCACTATTGGTAAAGCCAGCAATATTTGGTCAGTATTCCAAGCAATAAATTCAGTTACTAATGCTACTATTCTTACCCAACCATTCTTAACAGTTGCCAATAAAAAGAAAGCTTCGTTAGCTGTTGGCCGCACGGTCAGAGTAATTCAAGAACAAGCTGGCGATGCCAAAGGTTTTGTCCCTATCGATGCTTCAACAAAAATTGATGTTGAGCCACAAATCAACCTTGATGGCATTATCAAAATGAATATCCAAACCACCATCGAAGATTTTACTAATCCAGAATTGGGAAACAAGCAAATTAAAAAACTTGATACTAATGTTACCATTGCCGACGGGCAAGTACTGGTACTTGGTGGCTTTGTTCAAACAAAAGTTGAAGAAAGCAATGCAAAAACACCGCTTCTTGGCGATATTCCCATTGTTGGATGGCTGTTCAAAAATCAAAGCAGAAAAATTACCCGTACCTACATTTTTATTTTTATGTGCCCAACCATCATAAAACCGCGCCAACTGCCAGGCATGGAACTTTATACCAAAATGAAACTTCATGACGTAACTAAAGATATTGAAGAAAGCATACAAACAACCCACAGCCGTGATCCTATTTTCAACTGGTTCTTTAATCCAAAAAGCGGCAAGTATGCTGAAAATTATTCTCATAAAGTTATCGATTTTGCCAATGCGCGCTATCAACCAACAACCGTTGATATTAAAAATGATTCATTTTATAGATCGTACACACAACGAGAAGAACTTGCCGGCAGTGATACCAATGAAGATTTAGTAAACCCGGAGCAAACACTCGCAGAAACACCAAGAACCTCAATGCCGGAATCAGCGACGAGTAATCAAGAAAAACTTGTTAAAGAACCAATACTACCCACAACACCCCGCCAACGTGCACCACAACCAGAACAACAATCTAAAATAACAGAAAAGAAAACACTGGCTGAGCAGGTTGAAAAATCTGAACAAAAGCCACGCAAATCAATGATGTCGAACAAAAACCTTGAAAACCGTCGACAAAAATTAAAAAATATTATTTCGGAAGAATTTGCCGGAAAAACATCAGAGCCGGTAAAGAAAAATACAGTCAAGGCTGCACTTAAAAATGAGTCACTCAAAGAGTTTATAGCCCCACAGTCCAAACGAGAGCAACTCAAAAAAGTACTTGATACAGAAAATGTTGCTCCTACGGCCAACCGAGCATCTTCAGAACCAGAAGAAAATCAACGTAAACGAAGAAGCCTCAAAGAGTTTTTTTCACAAAACCAACCCATAAAAAGACGCAAACCAACAACAACTGACCTAGAGGAAGAATTGGCATGATAAAAAAAATATTCTTTCCTGCAAAAGTTGGTTCCCGTCGTCTGTATCCGGAATATATTCTTGGTGTTTCAATTGACGAACACAAAGTCTATGGTGCTCTTGTGTATGCTAAAAGTTCTCAAAATTTTGTTGAAAATTTGTTTGAGCAAACTATAGAAAAACAAGAAAACAATACGCACGAGCAAGCAACAGCACAGGCATTAAAAAAACTTGTTGCTGAGGTAAAAAATTATGATCAGCTCAACGTTGCCATACCCTCTTCAATTGTTGTCTTTAAAGAACTTGAAGTGCCGTTTATTGATGAAGACAAAATACGCATGGTGCTTGAGTACGAAATTGAAGAAAAATTACCTTTCTCAGTCAATGATGCGGTTGTTGATTTTATTATCACTAAAAAAAATAAAAGTCTTAATACTTCGCAAATTTTGGTGGCAGCCGTACGAAACCAAGACCTTCAAACTATTATTGATATTTACACAGCAGCTGACATTGCGCCACATCATATAACCATTGATTTATTTGCGCTGTACGGACTTTACTTGCAAATGCCAGAATTTAACAATAACGAAGAAACCAACGCACTGATTGAGCTTGATTTACATTCATCACGCATATCTCTGATCCACCACAATGAACTGCGCATGACACGCCATGTCCCACGGGGTATTGCCACCGTTGCACAAGAAGTAAGCAAAGAAATTAATATACCGGTAGAAAAGACACTTGAAAAATTGTTTAAATTTGGCCTCAAGCCAACCGGCGATGATACGTTTGATAAAAGCTTGCAGCAACATATGATCAATTTTTTTTATGATATTCAGTTTACGCTTAATTCATTCAGTCTTAAACTGACTAGCTACAAAGGTATTAATAAGCTTTTATTTTGCGGACAAGCGGTAACTATTAATAACCTAATGCGCTTTTGTGGCGATTTAATGCAACTACCCTGCATCATTTTTGATCCTTCCAATATCTTTACCAACAAAAGTATTAAGAAAAAACGCTTCAAACAAGAAACTATTGAATGGCATGAATATGCAACCGTTTTGGGCGTTGCCTTGGTACCACCAGCACACGAACATTTTGACTTGCGCCGTAAAAAGTTTGAGTTAATTGATTATTCTTTAATCAAGAAGCAACTTATTGCCGGCCTTGTTTTAACGCTCGTACTTTTTACCACCATCAGTGTGCAAGGGTATTTTCAAATGAGCACCTTGGCCGCAACAGCCAACGATCTTGAAAGTCATGAAATTGGTAAAATTATTGATATGATCCCGCGCCAAGACCGCCCGCGCACCAAGCAACTTAACCCAGTAATTGCACGAGCCGAAAAAGTTTTAAATGAAAAAATAGAACTCTGGGCGCCTTTTAAAAAAGAACGCATTCAACCGCTGGAAATATTACTCGAACTGACCAGCATTATGGACAATAAATTATTTATGATTGATGTTGAAGGCATAACTATTGATACAGCAGCACGAGGGTCTGATACGTTAAAAGTAGAAGTTGATGGTTACTTTAAATCTAAAAAGGGAACCGGTTCCCACTTTGCAGAATTTACCGAACTACAAAGACGGTTTGACAGCTCTAACCTGCTTAAGCCAGCAAAATACACCGAACACCCTGCTGGCGAAAAAGGCATCCAATTTAATGTTGAATTAAAAAAACATGACGAAGCTGGCGAAGAACAAGTATGATGGAATTTTTTACTCATTTTACCAATTTTATTGCCCACCTAGCGCCCAAGCAGCTCAAAAAATATCTATTGGGCGTTTTGCTCATTGTTGGCTTGCTAACCATTTCACTTAAATATTTTATTTACACCAAAAGTCACGATCTGGTTACACGCATTAAACGACTTGAAAAGCTTGATGGCAAAATAAGCGACATGCAAGATAAATACGAAATGTTGCTGGGGGAAGAAGAGCGCATTCAAGGGCTTTTAAACAAACACAAAGATTTTAATATTAAAAGTTACTTTGAAGCTTTTTATAAAGAACAACATATCTCGCCAGAAGCGGGATGGGACACCGACGTACGTTCAATTAATGAAAAATTTGATGAAATTGCATTGTCAGCAACGTTTAAAGATCAAACAACAGAAAAATTAGTAAAAATCCTTGAAGAAATCGAAAAAAAAGAAATACTGTCAGTGAAAAGCTTGAACGTTAAAACCGATAAAGATAAAAAAATTAGTTTCGATATAGTAATTGCCACGATTAAAGCTAAGTAAGGAAACGGCCAATGCGATGCACAATCAATCATTTTTTTCATGTGATTGCCAAAGCAATCTTATTGGTATTTTTGCTATGCGCTCCAGCATGGGCAGCTCCAAAGGCATCGCTAGCACAACCAGCAGCAAAGCGTGCAAATGTTAGCGTCAATTTTGACGCACCCAGCACTAATGACAAAAAAACAGAAGAAGCACCAACTGCAACAACACAAGAAAATAAGAGCCTGCCTGCGAAAAAACAAAACGACACAAATACAGATTTTTATAACAAAGAAAATAAAGAAAACCAAGATCAAGCAAATATTTACCTCAACTTTGAAAATGCAAGCTTGGGAAGCGTTTTAAATTATTTAGCCGAACAAAAAAAGATTAACGTGTTACCACAAGGCGATCTTGAAGAACAAAAGGTCTCGCTGACCACGCGCAACCCGCTCACACTCGATCGCGCATGGAACGTGCTGCTTACGCTGCTAGAAATGAATGGCTTTAGCATTGTTAAAGTTGGCGATTTGCATCGCGTGATCTCCAATAAAGACAATGGACACGAACCATTACCAAGTTATTCGTCGCGCAAAGGAACCGAGCCTGAAGATCTACCAGACAGTGATTTAGTAGTTCGTTACATCTATTTCTTCAAAAATATGCAGGCCGAAGTTGCACAAAGCATTTTGACAACCATGCTTGAAGGCGACGGCGCGGTGCAAGTAAACCAAGACTTGCAAGTGTGCATTATGAAAGAAAAGTGCTTTAACATTAAAGCCGCGATGCGCATTGTTAAAGAGCTCGACATTGGCGGTTTGCGTGAAGGTATTAAAATTATTCAGCTTCAAGAAGCTGATTCTGAAGCCGTAGAAACATTATTTAAAGAAGTTTTGGGTAGCGAAGACGAATCGCGCAGAATTCGTTTTATTAATAAAGCTTCCCAGCAAGGAAAATCATATTTCTCTTCAGCAACAAAAATTTTTGCATATCCTGCTAAAAATTCCATTATCTTACTTGGCATGCAAAAAAATATTGAACGCATTACTGACTTTATTTATAAACACATCGACGTACCAATTGGTACTGCTCAATCGCGTATTCACATCAAAGAAGTGCGCTATGCAAAGTCAGAAAATCTTAAACCAATTCTTGAAAATATTGTTAAACCACCAGCAGGCCAAGGCTCTGAAAAAAGCCCAGTTGTTGGTAAATTTAAATTTTTTGAAGACGTTATTATTGCTGCTGAAGGCGAAGGACAAGAAGCTGGGCGCGGCAGCGGCAACCGCTTAATTGTTGCGTGCAACCAAGAAGACTGGGTACGTCTTGAAAAATTTATTGATAAATTAGACAAACCACAAGCTCAAGTAGCCTTTGAAGTTATGATCATTGACGTTACGCTTGACCAAGCAAAAGAACTTGGCGCTCAATTTCAAAATAAACAAGGCAATCAAATAGGCTTGGGCCTCAACAGCATTGAACTTACAAATCTTAGCTCAGGTGCAGATCTAACTCGAAATCAAGTACCAGCAGGATCAGAAGAAATTGGTATGAAAAATTTAATTGATCTTACAACAAAAGAGAATTTGGGCCAAGGCTATCCAAGCTTTTTAACACTTGGTAAAACAGGCATTATTAATGGTATGCGCGAAAGCAATATTTGGGCAATAGTTCGCAGTGTTTTTAAAACAGACAATGCCCACATTATTGGCCAACCTTACATTGTAACTAACAATGGCCAACCTTGCTTTATTGAAGTTACCGAACAACGACGCGTTGACGCAGGCTTGCGTTCAGAACGTGGTGAACAAGTGCGTACAACCAAAGAATCTCTCGATGCTGCAACCCGCGTTGATTTAACACCTCAAATAAATTCTGACGGAATTATTGACCTTTCAATTAAAATACAACTCGACAGCTTTGAAAGCACTGACCCAAACAAAGAAGCGAACAAAAGCACGCGTAATATTGAAACACGCGCTAACATAGCTGCTGGCGAGGTATTGGTACTTGGCGGACTAAAGGTAAGCGGGCAAACAATTAATTTATGGAAAACCCCAATTTTAGGAGACATTCCAATTCTTGGTAATTTATTTAAAAGCAAAACAAAAGCAAAAACAGAAAAGAATTTGTATGTCTTTATCCGCCCTTCAATAATCAAACCAAAATTTGAAGGAGCACCAGACGAATACACGCAACTTAAACTTGATTATGCAAAACTACAAATGATGAAGAACGATCTTTATATTAAAGATAGCGATCCAATTCAACGCTGGTTTTTTAGACCAACTAACTATTCAGTAAAACAAACTATTGCTGACGCTAAAAATGGCCGCATGCGACCAATTGATAAATTTACCTACGGACAAAACACGCCAAAACTAGTCAACATTCAAGAAGATCCGTATTTTAAAGATGCTGAAAGTCTTGCAAAACAACGAGAGTTAAAACAACGCCGACGTAACAGGTTTGCCGGCGCCAAGGTTGCATCGATTGACCAAGACCCTCTTGATCAGCTAAAGTCACGAAAAAAGAAAGCTTAAAAAACAGACAAACACTCGCGTGTATTTACTTTTGATTATTGCAGTCATGCATCTTGCTGCAATGTTCTTTGATAATGTGAAATGCCGTTTGAACGGTATCAACCACTTGTATAATATTGCGATCTTCTGGAATTATTAAGTTTTCTGCCAAAGATTTTTCTTCTATCCACTGAATAATTGGCTGCCAATAAGCGCTTTCAACAAGTAAAATGGGCGCTCTTTGCATATAACCTGTTTGCATCAGTGTTACAATTTCAAACAATTCATCCAGTGTTCCAAACCCACCAGGAAATATTGCAAAGCCAACAGAATAGCGCACAAGCAACCATTTACGTGTAAAGAAATGGTCCATAATAATACTTTCTTGAACGTAGGGATTGGGTTTTTCTTTGTTCAAGCGAACCAAACCAATACCAGCAGAAACAATTGGTTGGCAATGTGCACCATTTTTGATATTACATTCACGCAAGTAATCAATAGCTCCTTCATTTGCTGCTTCCATAATACCCGGCCCGCCACCAGTGATAATAGAAAAACCCGCCTCTACTAACATTTTTGAAAGCTCGCGCGCTTTTTGTGCATAAATACTGTTGGCATCAATGCGCGAACCACCAAAGATGGTAATTGTTGGTTGCGGCAATTTGGTAAGCTTCCACATACCCCACAAAAGACGAATGTTAATGTGAAACAAACTTCCTAAAAATCGCATGTAATATTTTAAGCGTCGCAACATAGTCCTATCTCCTCACGCAAACCAAGCTATTATCCTTTTAACAACGCTTTTGCCTTTTCAACATCTGCATCGTCGATAACTATTTTTGCAACAGCAGAACAGAAATTTAAGGCCTCTTTGAGTGGCTTTTGAAAAATGTTGCGACCAATGGCAACACCACTGGTACCGCCGGTATGAATTTGATGATACAAATCTTCAAGAAACGAATGTGCGTTTTTTTGTGGACCGCCAGCACAAATAACTTTGGTGCGACCAGCAGCCGTTGTAGCTTGTACCAGGCGCTGCGCACTTTCAAAACCACTGCTCGCGTCAGGAATATTAACTTTTACAAAATCTACACCCAGAGCCGCGCCCACACCTGCCGCGCCCGCAATAATACTTTCGTGACGTTCTTGCGTAACCGCTTTGCCACGCGGGTAGCACCACAAAATAGTTACCAACCCATTTCGCTGTGCTTGATACATAACATGCGCTGCCTCGGCCAACATGGCCGATTCATGCAAACTGCCCAAATAAACGGTATACCCAACGCCCGCAATGTTTAAGCCGGAGTTTTTTTTGAATTCTAAAACATCGTCAATCGTATACAACAAGCGACTAATCGGATCGCCATTTTGAGCAGAAACTAAATTTGTTTTGCTGTTCATTTTTACGATGTAAGAAACGTTAGCATAATCTTTACCATACTTACTAATCAAGCCAAGCTGCGTGGCAAAAGCACCAATGCGGGCCTTGCTCGCAATTTCAAACAAATGCTCGGGGTCTGCAGCTTCGCTTGCAATGCCCTTGCCATAAAAATCTTGATTTAAATGCTCTATCTTTTGGTCAGCCGCAAAAAGAAATAACCGGCCAGAACTGGCGGTTACGTTTAAATAATTTTTTTCATATTCCTGATGCAAAGCCTGTGAAACAGCAGCAGGAATTTGTACTGATTTTTCTTCAACAATTCTTCGTATCGACTTTGCCATGGCCTACCTGCTCCTCTTTTTTAACCTTTTCTTATCTGGCACCAAGCTTAGTCAATCAAAAACTAACTATCAAAGCAATCTAAAAATTTCCCTGAAAAACACAGGTAGCCTGAGCCTTTAAAAAAATCTCGCCTTGCTCGTTGCACCAGCCAAGCACCGCACCACCCGGCATACTTATGCGCACCACATTGCCAGCCACCAACTCTTTTTGTTGCATCAAAACACGGAGCACCGCTGCCGCACCAGAACTACATGCCTGCGTCATACCACACCCGCGCTCGTGCACCAACAGATGGTAAAGATCAGGCTCTTTGTCATCGCGCCACACAAACTCAACGTTGGTACCATGCGCAAAACTCTTATGCCGCTCAATTGCCTGCCCATGCTGTAAAAGCCACGCACGATCTTTTTGTTGCATCACCACAAAATGTGGATTGCCCACGTCAACACAATGTCCCTGAAGCGATTCGTTTTCAATTTTGATTGAGCAGGTATCTTGATAATGTGCCACGCCAACATTGGTAGTTATCGTCAAGTCTTCAAGCTTGTCACGCGCGCCTTCAACCTGATTAGTAATAATGCGCTGACCAACCCGCAGAGCAATAGTATTGCTCTGCCCGTACTGCGTAAATAAATAATGCACCATACACCGCAAGCCATTTAAACACATCTGCGCTTGCGATCCATCGGCATTAAAAATCAGCATCTCGTGCAAATGACGGCTTGGGTCTGTTTTTAAAACTAAAACACCATCGGCACCAACGCCAGTATTTCTATTGCAAACGCTCACCACAAAGTCATGCCAGCGCTGACTGCCTAGCATACTTTGAATGTACATATCGGGCTTTTTGTACCAGTCTAAAATAATAAAATCGTTGCCCAACGATTGATATTTAAGAAAATTTTTTAGTAACATAATTATTGATCAACTGGATGATTTTTGCGCCATTCAACCTCTGCATTCTGCAACGCTTGCGCCCATTTCAAAAATCCTTTACTTGCAGCAACCATTGCAGGCGTTACTCCGTTATTATCTTCCAGCGTTGGATTAGCTCCTCTTGCAAAAAGCAGCTTTATCGCTTCAATATTTTCCCAATAGACTGCCCAATGCAGGGGTGATCGGCCATACTTACTATCTCGAACATTGGGATCAACAACAAGATTAAAAAGAATCTCTGAATGCTCGCTATATCCTTTGCAAGAAGAGATATGCGCAAGCGTATTACTTATTGATTGTGGAGAAATACACCCTGACCGATGCCCCAAACCACTACAAAAAGAGCTCGGGCTGAATCTTAATTCATGCTGATTACGCGGCGTAAAAATAGTGTAAAAATGCTGAAGAACCGACGTTACTTCATCAGATATATAATCCGAAGTAAGCATCGGCGCAGCACTCGAACTCGCCGAACCTGCCAGCAAAAAAGAAGTAAAGAAAAGTACAAATGATTTTTTAATCATGTGCTACTTCTCCCACAACTTGAAAAGCTGTTTTTTTTGCTTCTTCAGCCATAAAAACCTTTTTCAAGTACGAACGGCCAGAGTCTGCCAATATGACAACAACCACGTCATTTTCATCAAGTCCTTTGGCATATTCAAGCGCAACGTGCAACACAGCCCCGCTGCTAATACCAACCAGCAAACCGTAATCTTGCGCAGCTCTGCGCGTCATAGCAAAAGCATCTTCGTCGGTGATGGGCACAATGGTATCAATCAGTGATTCAACAAAAACATCGCTCATCACGTCAATGCCCAACCCCTCAACTTTATAAGCCTTTGGATTTGGCGAGGAGTAAAACGAGGTTGCCGCATCAACGCCAACAACTTTAATATTTTTGTTTTGTTCTTTCAGGTACTGCGCAATGCCGCACATGGTACCGGTGGTGCCAGCGCCAGCAATAACATGCGTTACGCTGCCATTGGTTTGCTGCCAAATTTCAGGACCAGTTGAAGCATAATGCGCCATCCGGTTGAGCGGATTGAAATATTGGTTGGGCATAAATGCGCCCGGCGTTTGAGCCAAAATAGCTTCGGCGCGCGCATGGTACCCACGCGGGTCGTGATGCGAATCAGCATTTGGGCACACATGTACTTCGGCACCATAAGCACGCAAAATTGCTATTTTTTCTTCGGCGGTTCTGTCTGGCACGGTAATAATAACGCGATAGCCTTTGACCGCGCCAATCATGGCCAGTGCTATGCCTTGGTTACCCGACGTTGCTTCAACAATAGTGCCACCCGGTTTAAGCTTACCGGTGCGCTCAGCTTCTTCCACCATAAACAAAGCACTACGGTCTTTAATGCTACCGCCTGGATTTAAAAATTCCAGCTTGGCAAGAACCGTTGGGCGCACGCCAAGATCAAGCTTAACGATTGGCGTATTGCCAATCATATCAAGCATACTCTTATATCTTTTGGTTGTTTCATTCATAATTAAAATCCTACTTTTTTGACGATCTACAGGACTAAAAAAGGTATCGCTTAGTGTAAAACCTTTTTTTAATTCTTGCCACCTCGATCTTATGCCAGTTGCAATTATGCGAGATTAGCGCGATAATTAATCGTACAGAACAATGATGTTTGACGGTATCACTGAAAAAAGAGGTCGCTCATGGCTGAAAAAATTCGCGTTCGCTTTGCACCATCACCAACCGGATTTATGCATTTAGGTAATGTTCGAGCAGCACTCATGAATTATCTTTTTGCCAAAAACCAAAATGGTACATTTATTTTGCGCATTGAAGACACGGACGAAAAAAGAAATCTTGACGAAGCACGCGCAAAAATTTTGAGCGATCTTGAATGGCTTGGACTTGAGTACACAGAAGGTCCCTACAAAGGGGGTCCTTACGAGCCATACCTACAATCTGAACGCGAACATCTTTACCAAGAAAAATTAGCGCTCCTTATCGACATGAAGCGCGCTTACCGCTGCTTTTGTACCATTGAAGAGCTCGAGCACAAGCGCGCTCGCCAAATTGCACTCAAACAACCACCACGCTACGACCGCACCTGCCTGCGCTACACCGAAGCTCAAATTCAAGAAAAGCTTGCTGCTGCACTCCCATTCATTTGGCGCTGCAAAATTGAAGAAGGGCACTCTGTCACTATCTCTGACATGGCAAAAGGCAACGTTCTTTTTGATATGAAAAACTTTTCAGACTTTGCGCTGACCAGAACAAGCGGTACTTCAACGTTTATGTTTGCCAACTTTGTTGACGACTGGCTTATGGAAATTTCGCATGTTATTCGCGGCGAAGATCACTTAACAAATACAGCCATGCAAGCAGAGCTCTATCACGCATTTTCTTTGCCTTTACCAATATTTTGGCACTTGCCAATTATTTGTAACAGCACCGGAGAAAAACTCTCTAAACGTGACTTTGGCTTCAGCCTTGAAGATTTAAAAGAAGCCGGCTTCTTGCCTGCTGCTATTGTTAATTATTTGGCAATTATTGGAGCATCATTTAAAGAAGAAATTCAATCACTTGAAGAGTTGGGCAAAAATTTCGATTTCTCACACCTGCACGCCAGCAGCTCAATGAAATATGACCTTGAAAAGTTGACGTGGATTAACCATCAATGGATATCACGCACTAATTCTTATGAAATGATGGAACAATTAAAAGGCTTGTTGCACAAAGAAATTCCTGCAAGCAGTGAGACAAACCCACAAGAGCTTGAAAATTTAATTACGCTTTTAAAACCAGAATTGAAGACGTTGAACGATATTGTTTCATTAGCTGCCTTTTATTTTGACACACCAATCGTTCACAAAGAAGACCTTGTGGCACATGTTGGCGCAGAAAAAACAGAACATATTTTGCGCAGCATTGAAGCGTGTAAACAATACCTACCCAATACCGAACTTTTTCTCGAACACCTAAAAACACTTGGGAAAGAACACGGGATTAGCATGAAAGAACTCTTTGGCTCAATACGATACCTGCTAACCGGTCAGTTCCAAGGTATTGGCATTAAAGATCTTCTCAATGTACTGCAGCCTGCTCTTGTTGAACAACGTTTATCTATGAACTAACTAATGGCCAGATCATCCTCTTTGATCCTGTTTGGCTTTTCTTCACAAGAAAGAATAGCCCCTTTTTCCATTAAACAGTCAATAACGTGCAGAAATTGTTCCTCTTGGCTGTCGGGAACAAAGAACTCGATAACGTTTCTGCGGCCTTCCAAGGCACGCGCAAAAGCAACGTTATCTTCATTGCGGAAAACACCTATGACCAACCATGTCTTTTCTTTAAGCACTTGTGCTTGATAATATTTGCAATACATGATCTCATACCCCCACGGCTATAAAGGCCCTATTTTTCCGTCCTTGTTATGTACCAGTGTACTTGGCATGGCCTCAATTGTAAAAGTCTTAAAAAAATGCCTCACTTTATCCCTAAAGTGAGGCATTTTTTGATACTATATTTTTTTAAAAAACAGGACAAATCGCGCCTATTTGGCCCCTTATTCTGCTGCTTCTTCTGTTTCTGGTGCGGGAGCAACTACTTCTTCTACTTCTGGCGCGCTTTCTTCAGCTGGCTCTTGAACAACTTCTTCTTCGACTAATTCTTCTTCACTTGGCGCTTCTTCTGGTTCATTAGCCCCACTCATGCCAAGTGCCTCAGTTTCTTCTTCTGGAGCTGCTTCTTCTTCAGTTGATCCTTCTTCAGTTGTCGCATCTTCTTCTTCAACAGCAGTTTCTTCTTCTGGTTCTTCAGCTGTTTCAGCTTTTGGTATTTCAGGGATTTTTGGTGCTTCAGGAACCACAACTGCCAGTTTTGCAGCAGGTAGCTCTGACGGCTTTTCTACCGGAACAGCAACCACAGCGGGCTTACTTGTTTGTTTCAACTGCTCTGGATATAAATCACCAAACCGTTTTAACGCAGCCGTTGCATCTTGATAATACCGCGCTAACGTACTCCAGTCTGTCCACTCAACAACTGCCAAAAACCTGAGCAACTCATCTTTTGAATCTTTGACACGCTCAACAACTCCCTGGCCAATTTCAGTTGACTGCTGGCTAGACAAATCACGAATATCAACTCCCTGACATTGATAACTCATCACCAAAAACAAAGAAACCAAACTTAAACTACGAACATTCATTTTAACTCCTTTTCCTCAAACCCTCAGATTCCCCAACCTTACCAGCTAAAAATAATATAAATTTGCTACCTGAGTCAATAAAAGACTGATTCTGTGCAGCAGATAATAAAGGGAGCACAGCTTTTATTTCAAAACCATTGTACAAACAGAAGGCGAATGCTAAGATCAAAAAAATCAAAAACGAAATGGCGCAAATAACGCATTGTCAATTTTTGATTAAAAAAAAAGGAAAAAAAGAGAGATGAAGAATTATTTTTGTAAAATATTTTTTGTTTTTTTATGCGTCATAATAACAACTCCTTCACAACTTTTCTGCCTTCTAGATTTTGCCAATCGCGATACTAACCTTATCATTAATAGCAATGCTGGAACATCCGCACTTCGACTTGGTAGCGTATCAGGAATCACTGGCTGGACACAAGACTCTATCGTTCTTTCATACGGTAATAACGCTCCTTCAAGTTGGACAGAGGCTTACTCTGCGGGCACACTTATTGGAACAGGCGGCACGGCAGCACCCACAAACTTGGTTTACAACAACAGTAACGCCATCAACGCGCTTGCACGCTTTGTCCGCACCACCAGTAATGCCATGGTTTATCTCGTTCGAGTTAACAGTAACGCCATTAATGGCATTTACCCACTTGTTAAACAAACTAGTAATACTATTAACCGCTACTCAACGCTCGTCAAACAAAACAGTGCTGCTATCAACGCCATGGGCCCTATCGTCAGAACTACTAGTAACTTAATTAACGTTCTAACTCCTCTTGTTAAACAAACTAGTAATACTATTAACCGCTACTCAACACTCGTCAAACAAAACAGTGCCGCTATCAACGCCATGGGGCCTATCGTTAGAACTACCAGTAACGCTGTTAATGCTGGAGGCACCTCTCAGTTATCCATTCAAAACAGTAATGCGATTATTCTTAAATGCATGCAAATAACAGCAAACAGTAATGCTATTATTACATTGAAGAGCCAAGTAAGAACTAACAGTAATGCATTTGCTGCCGGTTCAGTACCATCGGCATTGGCAAAACAAAACAGTAGCGCAATAATAACCCTTGAACGCATAGCACACATCTTCACCAACCATTCAAATTTTCTAGCATCAACCAATATTTGCGCCCTCAATTACTACAAAGCAGGGTTAAGTGTTACCGCTGGCAAAACACTAACATTTAACGATCCTCTTCCAATAAGCGGCAAAATAAACCTGAACAACACCGGCGTATTATCATTTGGCAGTGATGTTTATTTTGGAGCCGATGTTTACTTTACCAATGGCGGGCTCTTAAAAGGGAATGGGTACACATTAATTTTGACAGGCAGCTTGACCATTCCTGTAAATAAAACAGTTCGTATCGATACTAATACCATTATCGATGCTCAAGGTAACAACATAATCCTTGATACAGGTTCAAAATTTGTAGTTTCAGCTGGCGTTACCTTCACACTCAAAAACGTCAACCTCAAGAACTTGTCGAGCGTTCAAATAGACTTAGAAGGAGCGGGAACTGCGGCTCTGGCTCTGGCAAACTCAACAATTTTCTTGGATCAAAACTTCAACTTTGCCGATGGTAAGTTATTTATTCATGAAGATGTTAATTTATGCGGTACCAATAAGTTTATTTACGAATCAATGTATCCTATGTATATCGCTTCAAATTCAGCGCTCATCTGTAATCCTGCTTCAATATTCAGATACATCCCTGGCGGAGGAGCCAGTCATACTGACAGAACACTGATGCGCTTTGCTGATACAACATCATTCTTTTATTTGGATAATGCAACACTGGAAGCCCCTGTTAATGGGCTACAAGTTGTCCGCGGAACCATGGCTTTTGATAATAAGTGCACCATTAAAAACTTCTTAGCAGATGGCACAACTCCTAATATTTCCCGTACTGAAGCGGTAACATTTGGAGACAATACAACCAATAATGATGCTACACTCTATGTCTTTAGCGGCGCACGTGTTGAAGTAAGTGGATATTTGGACTATAACAATGCAAACTAAAACAGTATTTGATAACTAAAATAGTATGGTTATTACCAAAGAAATGCTTATAAAAATCTCTGATATTTTATGGGAAATTCCAAAAACAACTAGTCTTGACATGCGTGTACCAGCGCGCATTTTTGCAACTGAAAAAATGCTCAACGAAATGTTAAATGACCGCAGCTTAAGCCAGCTTGCAAACATTGCAACACTTCCCGGCATTGTAGGCATGGCTTTAGCAATGCCAGACGCACACGAAGGTTATGGCTTTCCCATTGGCGGCGTTGCCGCTACCGAATATCCTAATGGCGTCATTTCTCCAGGTGGTATTGGCTATGACATTAATTGCGGCGTCAGGCTTTTGCGCTCAAGTATTCCACTTGAATTGATCAAAAAAAATCTTTCTGGTCTTTGCAAAAAAATGTACAAATGGATTCCTTCCGGCGTTGGCAAAAGTAACACTGTTGCACTTTCAATCAAAGAACTTGATCAAGTTTTAACACACGGCGCTGGTTGGATGGTGGCAGAAGGTTTTGGCGAACCAAACGATCTTTTACACATTGAATCACAAGGTCGTTTAAAAAATGCCGACCCCAGTAAAGTTTCTGATTTTGCAAAAAAGCGCGGGCTTGACCAACTTGGCACGCTGGGCTCAGGAAATCATTTTGCAGAAATTGATTATGTTGAAGAAATTTATGACGAACAAGCAGCACAGACCTTTGGTCTTTTTAAAAATCAAGTAGTCGTACTCATCCACACCGGCTCACGCGGGCTGGGACATCAAGTAGCCACTGACTATATTCGCATTATGATGGACGTGATGGAAGAAAAATATGGCATAACAGTACCCGATCGCGAGCTTGCTTGCGTACCACTTTCTAGCCCTGAGGGCACCAATTATTTTCACGCAATGGCAGCAGCAGCAAATTTTGCCTGGGCAAACCGACAAAAAATTACCTGGGCCATGCGTAAAGCCTGGCACGAAGAATTGGGTGGCGCATGTGGCACCCTCAACCTTGTTTATGACGTTGCTCACAATATTGCAAAAATAGAAACGCATACCATCAACGGAAAACAAAAAAAACTTATTGTACACCGTAAAGGCGCAACACGGGCATTTGGTCCCGGCCATGAAGAACTAGCACCAGAATATCGCGCTATTGGCCAGCCAGTCCTAATACCCGGAAGCATGGGCACCGCATCGTACGTGCTGGCAGGCACAAACGCCGGCATGCTACAATCTTTTGGCTCGTCGTGCCATGGTGCTGGTCGACGCATGTCGCGCCACGCAGCAAAAAACAGTATTAACGGCAAAGTATTGCACGATGAACTTTTTGCCGCCGGCATTCACATCAAAGCCGGCTCAATCAAAGAGTTGGCTGAAGAAGCACCACAGGCCTACAAAGATATTGATGAAGTTGTGCACGTTGTTGATAAAGCAGGCATTGCGCGCAAAGTTGCGCGCCTGCGCCCCTGTGCCGTCATAAAAGGTTAAAGCGCTTTTTCTATCTCCAACAACCGATTATATTTTGCTACCCGCTCACCACGCACACAAGCACCAGCCTTAAGATACCCAGCAGCACAACCAACAACAAAGTCAGCAATAAATGGATCGTTAGTTTCGCCAGAACGATGCGAAGCAACAGTCAGATACTCAGCATTGCTGCCAAGCGCCAACGCTGCATATGCCTCAGAAATAGTACCGCGCTGATTTGGCTTAATCAGCACACCATTTGCAACCCCCTCTTCAACACCATGAAGTAATTTTTCAGTTGATGTTACAAAAATATCATCGCCAATCAAATGTATTTTATTGCCCAATCTTTCAGTCAAAAGCTGCCAACCACTCCAGTCATCCTCGCTCATGCCATCTTCAATAGAAACAATTGGATACCGTTGTATCAGTTCCTCATAAAAAGCAACTAAGTCGGCACTGGTTAAAAAATCACCTTCAATAACATATCGCTTTGCTTGAGTATCATAAAAATAATTTGCTGCCGCGTCTAAACAAATAGAAACATCATCACAGGTAAACCCTGCACGCTCAATAGCTTGGACTAAAAAATCAAGTGCTGCATAGTGTTTTTTTAAACCTCTTTGTCCAAAATTAGGCGCAAAACCACCTTCATCACCAACGGTTGTTATATGACCAGCATTGTGCAATAAATGTTTAAGTGCTTGATAAATATTAAAAATAATCGATACGGTCTCACTCATACTCACACACTTAGCAGGCATAATCATAAATTCCTGAAAAACAAGCCCATTGTCAGCATGCATACCACCATTCAAAATATTCACCATGCAACGAGGCAGTGTGGGCTTTTGTTGAAATAATGCACCAAGTAAGGCATAATCCTGACAACCCCGCACATGCGCCTGAGCACGCGCAACAGCAATACTTGCTGCCAAGGTTGTATTGGCACCCAAATGCGCTTTGTTGGGCGTACCGTCAAGCTCAATCAATAGCGCGTCCATTACCATAAGATCAGGAGTTTTTTTGCATAAAACCGGCGCAATAATTGTTTCAAGAGTATGAACAGCCTTTAAAACACCCAAGCCATTAAAAACTTTTTTGTCCCCATCACGCAACTCACATGCCTCATAATGCCCCACCGAGGCACCAGCAGGAACGCTTGATTGAACTACAACACCATTTTCCATTTCTAACAAACATTCAAGGGTAGGAAACCCTCTAGAATCAAAAATTTGGCGGCCCATAAGGCTTTTTATCTTCATAGCCACTTTCTAATTTACATGATTGTGCTAAGATACTGTTCCATAGTACTACACTCTAACAAGGGTTTTGCAAACAACCATGCTGATAAACACTGTTAATATCTTTTTTCGCATTGCACTCCCAAGCGCAACCCTGGCTCTTGCGTGGTACTGCCTCATTATAAAACCGCACCAAGCTCTACGGCCAAATTTTTTGTTTTTATTGCTGGTAAGCCTGATAAGCGGGATTTTTTTACAATCATTTTTTGCTATCCCTTTGCCGCTGGTCGGACTCGGCATAATCACCAGCTCGCTTATTGCGCTATGCGTTCAGGATATTTCACAACTTCATGTATTAATGCCCGTCTTTTGCTTAGTGGGTGCCTGTATTTTTCAACACCAAAAAAATCATGCTGAAACATTATTGCTGCGCTACGGCAACAGACCGCTAACGCTGCACGGAACTATAACCAATAAGGAAGAGTGTGCCGGCATTTTTAAAGAACAATGGCGATTAGATGTACACCAGATCAAACTTAACAGCGAAAAAATTCCGGTTTCATTTAATATTTTGTGCTACTCAAAAAAAATTACTGACTTGGCGCCAAGTGACACCGTCTCGCTTAATAATGTTATACTCAAAACATCACAAACGCCTTCAATCAGCGACAAGCCAACGTTCTTTGATTATCTCATAAAAGAAGATGCCCTGTGCTCGCTTTTTGTTGATCATCAAACAACATACACACTAGAAAGCCGGCCAACATGGTCGCTCAACCGTTGGTTGTGGAAACAAAAAATGAATCTTTACCATGCCTGCCAACAAAAACTCTCATACACCGCTTTTACTTATTTTTCGCTGATATTTTTAGGGAATAAGTACTTTGCCAAATACGATTCACTGCGCGCCTTATTTAATCAGTGGGGTTTGGCACATTTTTTGGCACGCTCAGGCCTACACATTGTACTCTTTATTTTTATGTGGACTTTTTTGCTTAACCTCATGCCCTTGCCGCTTCAATGCAAACGGTTTATTCTTTTGTCATGCTGTTTTTGCTACTGCATGCTCAGCTGGATCAGTATTTCGTTTATTCGCGCATTTCTTGTTTTTGTCTTAACTCAGCTTGGCGCTATTTTGTCACGACAAACAAACTTTCTCCACCTGCTCACGTTGACCTGTCTACTTATTTTATTATTTAATCCAATTCAGCTTTTTTTTCTTGATTTTCAACTCACCTTTGGTCTAACATTTACTTTGGCCTGGCTTGCTCGAACAACCTAGCTATCCTTTGTTTTAACCATAACCCTCTTACTTTCCCACGGGGTATTCATGAAAACAAGAAGATTTTCTCAAAAACTTTCTCTTGTTCTCTTACTTGGCACACTCATTACAAGATCTCTTTTTGCCAGCGCTTACACCAAGCCATCGTATTTTAATAACTCAAGCAACAGCAACGCTTTTTTTGATGACGACTACGACCAAAACGAAAAAAACATCTGGATTCATACCCACAATACCGAAGATTTATTAGCAGCCCTTGGCTTTATTTTTAAACTAAAAAAACGCTTCCCATATACCGAATGCTTTGTTTCTTCGTTAACGTTTGAAGCAAAAAAAGTTGCTGACCAGTTTTTTAACCCCTACTGCACCAAAGTTATACCACACGACGATCTAGACACAATCAGTTATAATTTTAGAAAAATTAGACCCAAAGTTATCCTACCCATTGGCAACACCGTGCTACCGAGCCTGGTGCTTTTAGGACTTTTGTACAAAACACCTATCTATCTTTTTGGCGGCAAGGTTGCTCAGCAAATTGAACGTGTTTTGTATACTTCAAATTATTTATACAATCCCGTGTTTAACGCACTAAACGGTATTTATACTGATACTGAAGAAGATTTAGAAGCATTTCGCAATGTTGGTATTATTGAACCACATATTATTCCAATCGGCCCTCTTTATTTATGTAATATTTTTGAAAAAAAACGTTACTATTCAGACTCTATAAACCAACAAGAACAACTCGCCAACACACTTAAACAGAACCAAATACTACTTGTGCACACACGCAAAAGAACCCGAATACAAGACTATCTGGACCTGTTTAAACAACTAAAAAGCACTAATTCTGCGCTCAAAATGGTTTTTGTTCCAGGACGCGCCGTTTCTTTGAAAAGCGAAATAAACAAACTCATTGCACAGCAAGATCTCTCAATCGCATTACTAGAAAACGAAACGGATTTTAATATTCATCCAACACAGATAGAAAAAACACTATCTAACATAAATGGTCTTCTACAGTACAATGATATAGTTTTTTCATGTGCCGAAAGCAGTTCATTTTTCTGGCAAGCCTTTGCAACCATGAGTTTTGTTGATGACCAAGACTCTCTCAGACAAATTCACGAAAGCGCCATCTGGAAAAATGCGGTCATTATGTATCAAACAAAAAATTCTGAATTCAGGTCCGAAGAAATTACCGACAAACTTTTTGCTTTGCTTGCCACAACATTTTCAGTTCAAGAGCTGGTCAACCAAACACAAGAACTTTTAGATAATCAAGACCTCAGAACAAGTTTTGGACAAAAACTATTTAATTTTGTCAGCGAGCAAACACAAAAAACAGATCAAATTCTTGAACCATTTTTCTATCACCTGCAACAGAAGTTAACATTTTAACGTCGTAAAAAAGGCATTGGCATGTTCAAAAGCCTCGCGACAAAAAAATTAGTATTATTCAGTATCTTTGCCACAACTACATTTTTTTGCACAGCAAGTAAACCCTCGTTAATACTGAATAACCACTACCCCTACATCGCAGCGCTCAATAAATGGCTCACCAACAACACTTTTGCCTTAACGCCACCTTCTATCATTACCAAAACAAAAAAAACCAACGATCAAATTCGCCAAGAAGCCAAGCAAACGAAAGAATGGAATATTATTGTTTACATGGCAGCTAACAATAATCTGCATGCTTTTAGTATTAAAAATTTACAACAAATGATCCATATTGGCTCAAATGAGCGCATTAACATTGTTGTACAACTTGATGGTTACCGCATGGAAGATGTTAGTAGATTTTATATTGAAAAAGACAATCCCGTCTTAATCAGTTCATTTAACCACACCGCCGCTACCATTAGCGGCACAACCCAAAGTTTACTTGAGTTCGTTACTTGGGCCCTAGAAACCTACCCCGCAAAACAACAAGCTCTTGTTTTGTGGAACCATGGTTCTGGTATTAAAGACCCACATATTTGGGGAAAAAAAATAATCTCTCATCGCGATGAATTTTTTTTCTTTAATCATCAAACGTGTCTTTTGGAACTTAATCGCCATCTTTTGGATCACGATTTTGAAGAACTTGAAGAACGTGGCATTGCGTTTAACGATACGTTTGAAACATATATTACTAACCAAGAGTTAAAAGATACACTCGATACCATTTGCACCAACGCTCTGAATAACAAAAAAATTGATCTGTTGTTTTTTGACGCATGCCACATGGCCATGGTTGAAATTGGCTCACAAATTAAAAGTGCAGTTCACTACATGGTTGGTTCTGAAGAAATTGAACCAGGAGGAGGACATAACTACATTTATGCTCTTGAACCCTTTTTACATCGCAGTTTTTCACCAGCAGAATTTGCATGCCATTTAGTTAATGCATACGAACAAGAATATATAAATTTTAACGCAGACTACACACAATCCGCAATAAATTTAACTGCATACGAATCACTCGAAAAACTCATAAAACAAATAACCGCAAATTTAAGAAATCTACTTCAACAAGAACCTGAGACATTGACGCAAGTATTACAATCAATACGTTACAGCAGACGCTTTACTACCGAATTTGGCGACCCAGATTACATTGATTTTTGTCTTTTTTTTCAGACATTAGAAAAAAAATTGAGCGCACTACTGACCGACCAACCCTTCACTCAAGCAAGCACTATAAAAATAAGCGAAACAGTAAGATTGCTTCAACAAAGCCTTACGCTCATGCTAGAAGGCATCATCATCAAAAACATTGCTGGGCTAAATTTACCTTACGCCCAGGGCTTGGCTATTTACTTTCCACGCAGATCAATAGACCCTTATTATCGCACAACCATTTTCGACCAAACAACTCAGTGGTCAGAATTTTTACACACATTTGGCCTTAACTTGCGAAACTTAGGAAACAGTTAAATCATATGAAAAAAATACTGTATGTTTTGTTTTTTTTATCTTTATCAACACAAAGCATAGCTAAAACATCTGAAAACGCTTGCGAAACAAAAGCATATCTAGCAGCACCAACAGAGCATGACGACGATCGTGAAAGTGGAGCTCTTTGGTTCCATTTAGAAAATATTGATGATCTCTATTCAGTCATGGGTCTTATTATACGCCTTTTTGGCGAGCTGCCAGAAACAGAAATTTTTATTACCACAACGCTTATGCAAACAAAAGAAATTATCAATTATTTATTTCCCAAACTTCATGTCCATCTTATTGCTCAAGACAACTTACAAATAATAGCAAGTTTGTATAACCACTTGCGCCCGTCTGCTATAATACTGGTAAAACACGAAGTAGTGCCAAGCTTGGTACTATTGTCGCTCTTACAAAAAACTCCCATATTTCTTTTAAACGCTTCTGCCTCTCAGGCAACCGAGCGACTCTTGTCTATGTCCCCCTATTTTTATAAAGAACTCTTTAACGTACTCAGCGGTATTTTTTGCCAAACAAAAGAAGATAAAGTAGCGTTTGAAAAATTAGGCATAAAAAAACCACCTACTGTTGTTTCAGGACCTCTTCATTTGTATAATATTTTACAAAGAAAAAACTACTTATTAAAAAAGCTCAAAACAAATCTACAAAAAAATAACCAAGCATTTGATTACCCGGTTATTTTAATGCATTCATACAATAGAAACAGAATAAAACTGTATCTGAACGCTTACGAAGAACTACAAAAAGAACTACCGCAACTCAAGCTTATTTTGTCTACTGGTTGTGCATTGTCATGGGAAGCAGAACTCTGCACGCTCATCAAAAATAAAAACCTAGACTATGTTATTTGGAATAACAAACTGGATCAATTTGGCAAAAAGGCAGACTTTATTAATAACTTGGCCAATATTTTTAAAACCAATAACATTTTTATTTCCTGCATCAATGGGCCACTCTTTTTTTGGAACAGCATAGTACCCATTTTTGTCTGCGATGAAAACGCCGCAGACGAAGAAAATTTTTTAATTTTTCAGGCCGCAATCTGGAAAAACGCTATTATTGTGGGACCTTTCGAAAATCTTCGCCAACAACAACAAGTCAAACCAAGTAATCTTTTTCAGATTGTTGGATCAAAAAACGAGTTATGCAGCACGTTGTTGCAGCTGTTAAAAGATAAAGAATACTTTACTAAACAAAGCGAAGCTTCATATCGCGTGGCAAAAAAAATTATGTCTCATGTTACTACGGTTATTAATCCATTTTTTGATTCGCTTAAAAATCACCTTCAAAAAAAGGAGGCTATCTCGCTAGAAAACTTATCTTCATACGAAAGTTATCAAAACATACTTTCTTGCTCATCGAATTTCATAAAATAACAAAGGAGTTTTTATTATGAAAAATTTATATTTTTTATTGTATTTGCTCGTTCTTGCCAATCCATTAATAGCAACTACAAATCTTTCAGACTCGCCAGAAAATGCTGATGGCTTTACTCAAGAAGCACAGACCCCAACCTCACGCGCCCGTAAAGACTGGAATTTCATGGTCTACATGGCCGCCAATAATAACTTACACACCTTTGGTATTACCAACTTAATGCAAATGATTAATGTGGGTTCCACACCAAATATCAATATTTTGGTTCAACTGGACGAATATGGAAAGCGCGAAGTAAACCGCTACTACATTGAAAAAAATAACCCCATCACAGTGGCCACCGCAGACCATACGCAAGCTTCTACCAGCGGCACCAAACAAAGTCTGTACGAGTTTATGAAATGGAGTATTCAAAAATTTCCTGCCAATAATCAGGCAATAGTTTTATGGAATCACGGCTCAGGCATTAAAGATCCACACATTTGGGGCCGCGCGCTTATGAAAAATCGCGATCAACTCTTTGCTTTCAATGACAAAACAGGGCTGCTCGAATTGAACCGCCACATTGCTCGCGATCACTTGGACAAGTATGAAGAAGAACAACGCTTTATAATACAAGCTCAAGATATTTTGAAAAAACGCGGCATTGCTTTTAATGATACCTACGAAGAATATTTAACCAACCAAGACCTAACCATGGTGCTTGAAAAAGTTGCAAACGACTTGCTTGGAAAAAAAATAGATATTTTATTTATGGACGCTTGCCACATGGCAATGGTCGAAATTGGCTCACAAGTAAAAAGTGCTGTGAGCTACATGGCAGCCTCAGAAGAAGTTGAGCCAGGTTCAGGCTACGATTATACCGCACTTCTAGAACCATTTACACGTGACACGCTTTCTGCACAAGATTTTGCGTGCCAAGCGGTAAAAGCCTACGCACGCACCTACACTGGCATTAACGCAGATTTTACCCAGTCTGCCATAAATTTAGCAGGCTTTGAAAAATTGGAACAAAATATCAAAGACATGGGCTTGCTTATGACCAATTTAATTGATAACGAGCCCTCATTTGATTTCAAAGGCCTTTTACAAGCTATGCGCAAGAGCAGACGTTACACAACAAGTTTTTGTGATTATGACTACATAGATTTTTGTCATTTTTATAAGAGCTTGAGCCAAGTAATTACCACTCAGTTACCAAATGCCAATGGAACAGCAGCTGAAAAACTTAACCAAATACGCACACTGGCTCTCAAAGGTCTCAATATGATGCAAAATTATATTCTACTTAATGCGTCTGGCGTAAACTTACCAAATGCCTATGGCTTGTCGTTCTATTTCCCATCACGCAGAATGGATGATACCTACTTTAAAACAATTTTTGATCAAACAACAAATTGGTCTCAGGTTTTACGCCGCTACTTGCGCTAAAAACCCGGAAACAGGAGAACTTTAATTACTACGAAGTCTTGCTATACTAAGTAAGACTTCGTAGTTTTTTTAGTAGAAAGTTTCCATGCAACCAATTAAAAACAAACAAGCTGTTCTTGACGCGCTTCATCAAAAATATACCAATTGCCAAGCATGCCCGCTGGCAACCATGGGCCGCACGCAAGTTGTTTTTGGCGTGGGCAACCCCAACGCACAATTAATGTTTGTCGGCGAAGCTCCTGGTTTTAACGAAGACCAAAAAGGCGAACCATTTATTGGTAGAGCCGGACAATTGCTCACCAAGATTATTGAAGCAATGGGTCTTTCACGACAAACCGTTTATATTTCAAACGTTGTTAAGTGCCGACCACCAAACAACCGTACCCCAACTACACTCGAACGAGAAACTTGCAAAAATTTATTGTTGCTTGCACAAATTGCCATCATACGCCCAAAAATAATTTGTACACTTGGTTCACCGTCAACCAAAGCATTACTAGGCGATGACATTCAAATTTCTCTGGTGCGTGGTAAATTTTTTGAATATCAAGAGATTCCCGTCATGCCCACGTTCCATCCTGCTTACTTGCTGCGCAATCCGGTAGAAAAACGAACGGTGTGGGAAGATATGAAAAAAATTATGGCAAAATTAAAAGAATACGGGTAAAGAAAATTTGCTTCATGAAAAAGAATTCAGACAAATAAAAGAAGAAATTTTGAAAAAATATGATGATCTACTCAAAAAACTAGCAAAACATTAATTCTTTGCTAACGCTGCAAACGAAACATCACTAATTTCGTAGTTTTGCCAGTCAACATCATCAAAGTGCCACCACTCAGTTGGCAAACCAACAAACCCATGTTTTGTCATAATGTCTTCAAGAAGCCTACAGTTAAATGCTTCTTGCTCGCCCATAGTTTCATACGTACGATGCGCCTTTTCAGTAAAGTCATCAATCTGGGAAGGCATTGGCAACTCTTGACCATCAGACAAACGAACAAGCGTTACGTCAACAGCAGAACCACGGTTGTGCTTAGAGCCCTTAGCAGGGTCTGCAACATAGCGGGGATCTGGAACCAGATTCCAAAAAATGTATTGAACCGCGTGAGGACGGTAGCCATCAGCTATTTTTAAACCCAAACCTTGTTGAGCTAGCTCTTCTTGAACGGCAATAAGTTTTAAGGCAGTTCCTTGGCGCACGTAACAAACATCGCTTGGACAATCATAAACGACAGAGCGCGTAAAATTATTGTCATGCGTGTACATCAAATCAACCTGAATTGTTGGGCACAGTTTTTTAACATTCACTAGATCTGTCGTGCTAACAACAGCACTTACGCACGAAAAAAAAGTGGCAATAACAAATAAAAATATACGTAGCGGTTTGTTCATCAGAAAACTCTCTCAAAAAAATTCATAAAAGTTATCTTGCAACTGTGCGTAATGGTAACAAAATAATAATGCGAAAACAAAAATTATTTATCATGTGGATTAAGCGAGCTATCACGCAACTTTTGGACAAGTTTTTTATTTCTTAAAAGTGACCCAAAAAAAATATACTCCTTACGTCGTTGACCACCCACGCATTGCTGGCCATTGCGTAATCTATAAATTGGCTCGCCGGTGATATCTTGAACCAGACTAATGCGCGTTCTTAAACTTTCTTGAGGCGCCTCTGGCCCACCAAACCCAGACGCTTCCACAAACTTGCCATTCCCAAGATAAATACCAACATGCGAAATAGTAGAAACTTCTTGCATTGAAGGAGCAAAAAAGAGCAAGTCACCCGGCACTAGATCTTTGCCGCACGCCACACGCTCACTTATTTCAAACTGACTAAGCGAATTGCGCGGGACTCGTAAACCAATGGCCTGAAAAACTAAATTGACCAAGCTTGAACAATCAATACTGGTAATTTGATTTTTGTTTGCTGAGGCGTAGGCACTACGCCCACCCCACACATAAGGACTACCAACAAATCGTTGTGCCAAGGCAGTCACCATGCTATTCAATTTTTTGGGCTGTTTGGCAAGCTTTTCAGCAAAACAAATGTCAGCCGTACGCATATACCCAATCTGGCCAGTAGGCAGAGTAACCTTGCACCACTCATCACTTATTTTACTTGCTACCAGCTTGGTACCAAAAGAAAGTTCTAAAAGCCGCTTCTTTTGATGAAAAACTGGCGCCCATGGCGCACTAACAGCACAGTTGTAAGAAGGGAAAGCCTTTACAGCAACTGCTTGATGAGCCTGAATATATCCGGTAAAGCTATAAAATTGATTCTTAACCCACATCTTTTGCTCAAGCGCCACTACGCGCAACCAACCATCTTTGGCTTGCTCAGCTAAAATACACTCGCCCATCAACAATTGAGAAAGCTGGCCTTGCATATCATTAAAAAAAGCAGGCACACCAACATCAGCTCGAAGAGCCTGCATACCATTACGCAAATCAGCAACCGGCACACAAACGACCATTTTTTCAAGCTGACCGGCCTGCAAAAGGCCTGTAATTAAAAACCAGGCTACAAACCCCATCACAAAACGCATAAAAATATTCATACAAAGCCCCTCACCCAACTTTTTAATACAATAACAACCAAAAACCTACCCCCATTTTCTCTTAATAATTTTACAATAATTAACAAATATAAATAAATACAATTATTAAATTCGCAAACAAAACACGACAGTCATGCATTTTCATTGACAAATAGAGATGTTGATAACTTGTTGATAACTTGTTGATAACTTGTTGATAACTTGTTGATAACTTTTGAACTAACCACTAAAGTGTCGATCCAGAGGAGTAAATTTACATTGTTGATAATTTTTGACGATCTGGTCGAATTAATAAATAGCCCACACCACTTAAATGCAGTAATAATAGGTACTTAAAGGGGTCTCAACCTGAATAGGTCGATCTACAGGATTAATTCAGACGGGCAAAAAAAGTTATCAACAAGTTATCAACAAGTTATCAACATAATTTTAATTGGTATAATGACTCGATTTGTAAAGGCTTTTTTTGAAAAATAAGGGGACTTATCCACAAAAAACAGCTCCCTCATTATTACTATCTAATATATAATATTAAGATATATATATAAAAAATTTACTTATGAGCAAAGCCCTTCCCTCCTTAACCCAAAAAGATAAAAATACGTTAAGTTTGAAAGCTACGTTCTTTGTTCTTCACATTTGTGCCATTTTGCTCTAGACTGAGTTCTAAGTTGTCAGTAGGAAATGACTTTTCCTAAAAACCAGTTTACGTACTGAGCAGTTCAAATTGCTCTATCTACCTTAACAATCGAGGGCATAGAAACCGTGAATCTTGCAGATGTTATAGAAAATCTCGTTGAAGAACGTGGTCTTGATCGGGAACAGATAGCCGCCATTGTTTGCGACGGTATTCAAACGGCATATACAAAAAAATACCCTTACGTTGATGTTTTGGTTACGTACAATAAAAAAACTGGCCAGGTAGAGATTTTGGCTGAAAAAGAAGTGGTTAATACCGTAGAAGACCCAGACACGGAAATTACGCTTCGTAGAGCTAAGATGGTTGATGCAAAGGCTGAACTTGGTTCACTTGTTCACGTTCCATTCGAACAGGAAATCGGGCGCGTTGAAATTATTACCGCCAAACAGATTATTTCTGCAAAAATTCGGGAACTTGAGCATATGGCTGTCTACAACGAGTTTAAGGACCGCAAAGGCGCAATTATCATTGGTGCTGTGCATAAACGTGAACGCGCAGGTATGGTGGTAAAAATTGGCGAAGTGTTAGCGCTCTTGCCTAACGAAAACATCCCTGCTGGCGAAACAATTAAGGTTGGGCATCAAGTGCGCGTCTTGGTTCAAGATGTGCTTGTTGCAGCACGCGGTGATTATCAGATTATTTTAGACCGCGCGTCAGCCGACTTTGTTAAAGGGCTCATTGAGCTGGAAATTCCTGAAGTTTATGAGGGAATTGTTGAAATTAAAAAGATTGTTCGAACTGCTGGTTATAAGACCAAGGCAATTGTAGCTTCAACCAATAAAGACATTGATCCTGTAGGGACGTGTGTGGGTGTTGGCGGAGCGCGTATAAAGCCTATTTTGCGGGAACTTGGGCAAGAAAAGGTTGATTTAATTGAAGCAACCGATGAGCTTGATGACTTAGTAAAAGATAGCCTTAAGCCTGCAGATATCGATAAAGTAGAAGTTAACGAGCAATCAAATGTTGCTATGGTTTGGTTGGCGCAAGATCAGCGGTCGTTGGCTATTGGTAAACTTGGGCAAAATATAACACTTGCATCTAAGTTAACCGGGTTGGAAATTCATTTGCAAGACATTCAGCCTCAACAACCGCGCCAAGGAGAAGGTTATATTGATCAACCCTTTGAGAAAGAAGATGATAACGAAGACTCCGAGAGCTAAACTTTTTTCTGAGCCTAGAGTCTTTTTGTTACTGAGAATTTAACGTTAAAAAAAGATAGGTGAGCAGCGACATGCGTGTATATGAGCTTGCAAAAGAACTCGATATTTCAAGCAAGGAACTTGTAGTCTTTTTGAAAAATGAGGGGTCTCCTGTCTCAAACCACATGTCTGTGTTGACGGAAAAGGACGTTGAGCTCGTTAAAAAGACTCTTGGGAAAAAAACTGCTAAGTCCGCTACAGTAAAAGCGGCAACTGAAAAGAAGTCTGTTGAAAAAAAATCGACTTCTGTTAAAAAATCTGCTTCTTTAAAAAAAACAGTAGTGACAAAAAAAGAGTCTGCTAAAGAAGTAAAATCGGCTACTGAAGTAGAGTCGGTAAAAAAAACGATACAAAAAGATGAAGCTGTCCATACAAAAAAACAACCAGACGAAACGGTACAAAAAAAAGACGTGGAAATAGCTACGAGAAAAGTTGCTTCTGATCAACCAAAGCAAGAATCAACCTCTTCAAATCAAACAAAGGGTCCCAAAATCGCTGCACCAATTAACCAACACACTCCTGTTCGTGTTCCTACTCGAGAACCAGTTCGAGAAGAAGAGGACTTAAGATTTTTAGACACATCGACCAAGCAACCTACCAGTAGTATTGGGTTTGATCGTAACAAAGGACCTCGTGGCGGAAATACGCGCTCTACCGGTTCACAGTCAAGCAGACGTGGTGGCCATCGTCGTCGTGCAGCTCGCGCTGCTCACATTGCCGCCGTTGAACAACAACGCAAGCCAGTAACTGATTTTACCTTGTCAAAAAGTATGCCACTCTTTGAAGTTGCTCAATTAATGGGCAAATCTGATGGCGAGCTCATTTTGGCTTTATTAAAACGCGGGATGGTTTGCAACCGTAACAACGTTCTTTCAACTGAAGTTATTGAATCGCTGGCAACACAATTTGGCATTCAAACAACTGTTGTTGCACCAGCTCCCGATAAAAATGTTGAAAGCATTCAAGCAAAAATTAAACAAACAGAAGATGGCGTTTCGCGCTGGCCAGTAGTTGTGGTTATGGGTCACGTTGACCATGGCAAGACAACGTTACTGGACTTTATTCGTAAAATGAACGTTGCGGCTCGTGAAAAAGGTGGCATTACGCAGCATATTAGCGCCTATGAAGTGAGCAGCAAGCACGGCAAGATCGTCTTTTTGGATACTCCTGGTCACGAAGCATTTTCTCATTTACGCCAAAAAGGTGCTCGTATTACCGATATCGCGGTATTGGTAGTAGCGGCAGATGACGGCGTTAAGCCACAAACTGTTGAAGCAATTAAGCACGCTCGCCAAGCCGGTGTTACTATTATTGTTGCTATTAACAAGATGGACAAAGTTTCTCCAACTGCGGTGGAAACTGTCAAACGTCAGTTGGCGCAACATGAATTGTTGGTAGAAGACTGGGGCGGTAATATTATTTGTGTGCCAATTTCTGGTAAAACAGGGCAAGGGGTTGCCGAACTTCTTGAAATGATTGTTTTGCAATCGCAAATGATGGAACTCAAAGCATTCCCTGACAGACCTGCTCAAGCATTTGTTTTAGAATCGCGCTTAGAAAAGGGCTTTGGACCCGTTGCTTCAGTTATTTGTACTGAAGGCACGCTCAAGCAAGGTGACTTCTTTGTTTGTGGCGACAGCACCGGCAAGATTCGTTTGTTGGTAGATTCTAACGGTCAAAAAATTAAAGAAGCAGGTCCTTCGGTTCCTGTACAAGTTGTTGGTTTTAATGAATTTGCATCATCGGGCGAATGGTTAAAAGTTGTTTCTGCGCAAGATTATGCACGAGCACGCGCTGGTAAAACAATTCAAGCAACCATGTCCGCTACAGCACAAGCTATGCAACAAGAACTTTCGCTTTCTTCGCGCGAAACCTCTCAGCGCACTATGAATTTGTTGATCAAAGTTGATACAATAGGTTCACGTGAAGCGCTCATGGGCTTGATGAAAAAACTTACCGAGCTTTCAAAAGAAGTACAATGTCCGCTTAATATTGTGCATGTTGGCATTGGTGATATTTCTGAAAGTGACGTTGATTTGGCAGCCAATACCCATTCAAGAATTATTGGTTTTCATATAAAATCTGAAAAAAATTCGCAAATGGCAGCTAAAGAACAAAATGTTGATATCAAACTCTTTGATGTTATTTATCATTTGGTTGAGTATCTTCAAGAACAACTTGAGAAAAAACGCATTATTGAAGCCGTTTGGAAGCAAGTTGGTGAAGCGGTTGTTCGAAAAGTTTTTGTTACCAAGACAGGCACCATTGCTGGTTGTTACTTGAAAGAAGGTTTGTGTTCTCGAGATAACAAGTTCCAATGTGTTCGCGGTGGCAAAGTTGTTGCTGAAGGTAAAATTAACAGCTTGCAACGTGATCGCAAAGTGGTTAAAGAAGTGCATGCTGGGTATGAATTTGCCTTTATTGCTGACTCATTTAACGACTGGCAAGAAGATGACGTGGTCTTGTACTCGGCCAAAGTTAAAGGCTAAACCAACAGCTTTGAATGTGTGTTTTTATGCGCAATGTGCTTGAACGTATTTGGCAAAAAACAGCTGCGCGCAACACGTTAACGCCTTTTGAAAAACTTATATTTTGTTTATTATGCCTGCTCGAACCATTGTATCGGGCAGGCTTTTTTATTGCAGCCTGTTATCGCAAAAAAACGGGGAACAAGCCTGTTCCATTCAAAGTTATTTCTGTTGGCAATCTGTCGGTTGGTGGTACGGGCAAATCAGTAGTCGTTTCTTTTTTGGGAAATCTTTTAGCGCCACACGCGCCAGCAATTGTGCTACGCGGGTACGGGGGTAGTATTGCAAAGCAGGGTACTAATTTAATGGTCAGTGACAGCAAAAACTTGTTGTGCGGCGCAGAGATGAGTGGCGATGAAGCGTTTATGCTTGCGCAATCTTTTACTGGTCCGGTGGTGGTAGGGCCAGACCGCTTGCGCTCGTGCCAGCTGCTTGAAGCGTGGGCAAAAAAAACGGGCAACACCGTAAAAACAGTAATTCTTGATGATGCCTACCAAAATTACAAAATTTTAAAAAACATTGAAATTTTGCTGTTAGATGCGCGCAAACCTTTTGATAATGCACACACATTGCCTGCCGGAAAATTGCGCGAAAAAGACTATCGTCGTGCGCATTTTTTTTTCTTAACGCATGCAAGCCAGGTTTCAACATCATTTTTACAATCCATCAAGACCGATATGCTGATTGGCGTTGACCAAAAATGTATCTTTGCCGGAAAGCATGCCTATGCTGGCGCTTTTTTGGATAACGCTGGATCTGATCAAACAAAAATTTTATTTGGGCGAGCGTGCTTGCTTGTTGCCGGCATCGGTTCAATTAGTGGTTTTGAACAGACAGTTTCTGACGCTGGCCTAGTGCGTGCTGATACACTTGAGTTTCCCGATCATCATGCCTATTCTGAGCATGATCTTGAAACGATTGAAAAGCGTGCGCATGATATACAATGTTTTGTGGTAGCAACAACGGCAAAAGATTGGGTTAAGCTCCAGCCACTGGTACAAGAAAAAAAATATCGCGTGCGTTGGTATGTGGTACGCGTAACTTTTGCTTTTTTACAAACGCATGACGAGCAACGTTTTTCTCATGCGCTTGCAAAACTTTTAGATCATTCATAAAAAATTATTCTATCTTGTTTGAATTTTTGCCATAAAGATATTATCCTTTTTCAAAAGAGCGTAGTGGTATAAAACGTAAAAGGAGAGATGGTTTATGTCGCTAATTATTCGGCATGTTTTTTCATTTCTTTTTTCTTTTCTTACTGCTTTCTATCTGTTGCCGCTTATTGCAAGCGCTGCTCGTCGGCTGCGGTTTTTAGATGAACCGAACGGCACTATCAAGGTGCATCAAGCGCCTGTTCCTTACCTTGGCGGCTTGGCTGTTTATATCCCGTTTGTTGCAACGCTGGGCTTGGTGTATCCCTTTGAAAACATTATTTTATGGCTGTTGTTAGGCATTAGTTTATTGTTATTTATTGGTTTGATCGACGATCTTAAAGTCTTAAAACCAGGGCAGAAATTTTTTGGTCAAACGGTTGCTGTTTTATGTTTTTTGAAGGGCGGCCTCTCGCTGAAAACCGTCTTTTTTTCATCGGCGTTAAACATTTTTCTTTCTGGTTTTTGGATGCTTTCAGTCATTAACGCCTTCAATTTGGTTGATGTGATGGACGGGCTTTCGTCGCTGATTGCCATTGTCGCTGCTGCGTCGTTTTTTGTGGTCGCGCTCTTTTTTAAACAGTATGCCTACAGCATGTTATTACTTGCCTTTTTGGGGCCATTATTAGCATTTTTTTTGCACAACAAACCGCCGGCAAAAATTTATTTGGGCGACGCAGGCGCTATGTTTATTGGTGGGTTTTTAGCCGCAATGCCGTTGCTTTTTCCCTGGAGTTACCAGTTTTTAGATGCCTATTATGTGCCCGCAATTATTTTAGGAATTCCGTTGCTGGAAGTATCTTTTTTGGTGGTTATTCGTACGTGGTTGGGTATCCCATTTTTTCGCGGCAGCCCGCACCACTTTTGTATTTATTTGCGCAATAAAGGTTGGAGTAAAGAGATGATATTGGCATTTACCGGCATTATGGGCAGCATACTTTCGGTTTGTGCTCTGCTCTTTTTGAGTAAATTAATAACACTGCCCTGGCTTGTTTTAGCCGGTGTTGTTTTTTTAAGCGCCTGGGCATTTATCATTTTTTCTTCTGTCTTGCGCATACAGCCAGCAGAAGTACATGATGAGCGCATTGTTGGTGCCAAGCGAGCGGTTATGAACGAGCCGGTGGCAGCTAAACAGCATAAGCAGGCGCGGCATTGAGTTATTACTGACTAGTGCTTCCCCAGGTACTGTGTGAAGATCGCGTAGCTTTTTTGCAGTGCTTTCTTCTTCTTGGCCTAGCAAGTAGGCTTAGTTCTTCCTCTGTTTTGTCTGGTCGTTGGTTGTGCCGTGGACTATACAAATCAAATAAAGACAACGTTTGAGGGGTATATTCAGGCTGTGCGCTGTCATTATTTGAGTCCCAGCTAGAACTCAATCTCGGGCTTGAGCTAGAGCTTGAAGTGGGGCTGACTCTTGGGGACCGTTGAGCAGGGAGAATAGAAACCAATTTTTTAAAATCAAGGCTTGGCACTAAGAGTTTTGCTTTTCTGGGGGTGCTTTTTGAGCGTGAATTTTTTCTACAATAATCCAAAAATAATTGCATTAATTCTTCTCTGGAAAGGTGAGAGTATCCATGCAGTATTGAGTTTTTTATAACAAGAAAATCGTGAGTAAATGCACGCATTTTTCTGTTGACATGTGCAAGGGCTTTAAGATCGTCCAAGTCAAGATAATATGTTATGAGAACGAGTAGTTCATTGGGGAGGTTGGTGAGCAAGTCTTCAAATGCTACGTTGTCTGATTCTTCGTCGCTTTCATGATCATTGTCTACTAATTCATAACTAAGAGAACTTGGTTTTTCGGTAGCAGCTGGTGTTAATGGATTACAAGAAAAGATAAAAAATAAGGGCTTCAAAAGACGCTTCATTTTTATAGCCTTTCCATATTGACTGAAAATTGATTATTTCAATCATGCTTTGATTATATCACAAAAGCAATAAAATTTCAATATGAAAAGAAATATTGGGTTTTTTGTTCAAAAAATGAAGGTATGTTTTTATGTAAAGCTTTTGAGTAGCTTAATTTCGTCTGGGTACTTCACCGGGTCTGGTGTTTCTAAAATTTTGGGCACATTAACCAACCGTTCATCTTGCATAATGCGCTTAAAAGCCGTTTGAGCAATTTCTCCCTCGCCCAGGCTGGCGTGCCGGTCTCGCTTAGAACCGCAGGGCATTTTAGAATCGTTCAGGTGAAGTGCTTTGAGACGGCGAATGCCAATCGTTTTGCAAAATTCGTCCATCATTTCTTCATAACCGGTTGGCGCGCCAATATTGTAACCAGCCGCAAAAACGTGGCAGGTGTCTAAACAAACGCCAAGCCGATCTTTGTTTTCAGTCTGCTCAATAATGCTTTTGATGTGGGCAAATGAGCCAATATTGGTTCCCTGGCCCGCCATAGTTTCGAGCAAGATCATCGTTTCGCCCGGAACTTTTTCAAAGACCGTGTCCAAATTTTTGGCAATATGATTGATGCCTAATTCGTCCCCAGAGCCCGTGTGCGACCCGGGGTGGAGTACGAGGTAGGGAATTTCTAAATCTTGGCACCTGCCTAATTCTTTGGCCAGTGACGTGATAGATTTATTCCGGACCTCGGTGTTGCTGGCGGCAAGATTTATTAAGTATGAGCTGTGGACCATAATTTTTGAAAGTCCTCCAGTTTTCATAGCTTCTTTGAAGGCTTCAATTTCTTCGTGTGGGATTGCTGGAGCAAACCAGCTTCGGTTGCTTTTAGTAAAAATTTGCATCGTGGTGCAGCCAATTTCTTGTGCGCGTTCAACAGATTTATACAGGCCGCCAGCTGCAGAAATATGTGCGCCAACTAAAGTTTCTTTATTTTTCATAGTATTTCTTTCTATTTTTTTTAAGAATAATTTTTTTGGTGCTATAATAACGGCCCATCTACAAATTTTTATTAAAAATAATTATGCACGAGAAGAAGTTATTATGCAAAAACAAAAGAAGATATGCCGTTTGTTGTCAGTTGTTTTTCTCATTTTTGTTGCATGTTTTGCTTCAGTTGATGGTGCGGCTCCAGGGTATGATCAAACAAAATTGTATATACTTTTTGAATCAATTGAAATGAATTATGCTCAGGCCTTTACAACGTTACTGGAGCAACACGTTGATGTGAATGGTCAACTTTTTACTGGTACTACGCCACTTCATTATGCTGGGCGTTTTGGACGTGTTGCCATGTGCCAAGCTTTGATTAATGCCGGGGCAGAGGTTAATAAGCAAAATTTGTGTGGCGAAACACCGTTGCATGAAGCTGCCAGTTCAGGTTCGTTTTCTTGTTGCAAGCTTTTACTGCACTATCATGCTTTGGTTGATCTGGTAAACAACGAAGGTAAAACGCCACTAGCGCTTGCAATGCAACGTGGGACTAATCAAAATATTTGTGAGTTGTTAGTGAGAAATGGGGCCATGTCAATGCGTAAAAAATGTGGCTCTATTGAGCAGGTTGTTGATTGTTCGTTTGTTTATAAACTTACAAAATAAGAAAATTATTGTTATGTACTACAAGAAATATCGTTTTTTTTTATTCGTATTTGGTTTTGTTTTTTGCTATGCGCCACTTGAGGCGGCAGCAGATTTTTTTTTATTTATTGATGACAGCCAAGGCGAGCAAGGCTACGATACCTCTGACAGCGAAAGTGGTAACGACGAGTCTGGTTGCTGGGTTCAAGATGAAGAGTCTGGGTTAGAGTTTCTTATTACTGAAAAACTTTTCTTGTGTGCTCGTCATTTTCAAACTGATCGTAAAAAATCGACTGAGCCGGTGATTAAAATTCAACAATACAATGAATGTGGCGTGGAAAGCGAATCTGAAGAAGAGTTGGGGATTATAATTCACGCCGAACGTAAAACGGCATTAGAATCGGTACTTGTTGATCGTTTTATGCAAATTATACGGCTTGGTGATAGGGCCGATATTTGTGAGCGGCTACTTCAGCGTGGCTTGTCGGTTGATGCTCTCATTTATCCCAACACAACGTTGCTTCATTGGGCTGCCTGGTTTGGACGAGTGGGCGTGTGTCGTGTTTTGATTAATGCTGGTGCCAATATTTATGCAAAAAATAGTTCTGGCAGAACGCCGCTGCATGAAGCAGCAGAGCGAGGTTTTTTGGACTGTTGCAATGTGTTATGGCGGCCTGGAGATGAAATTGATGTACGGGCTGATAATGGCGCCACGCCACTTTTTGCTGCTGCGCAGATGCATCACAAAAATATCTGCCAATTTTTGATAACACATGGTGCTTGTGCTGGTCTTAAAACGCTTGCTGGCGAAAGCCCCAAAGATTATTGGGCAGTTCAGGAAGTATTGACTGAATTAGGCATGTTTAAAATAATTATCGAGCAGTAACAAAATACCATAATTAAAGCGACTTGATCGATCTTAGCTTTCTTAATTACACGCTTTTAGCTATACTTTTCCCTTTCTAGCTTCGTATTATTTTTGTACATTACCAAGGTTTTAATCATGAGTTATGTGTTCTGGGCACCAATAAAACAGTGGTGCTGGTTATTAATGTTTGTGCTCTTTTCCACATGTTCGGCTCATGCAGAGTCGGTAACAGAAATGCCTGTTATTTCTTTTTTTGAACAGCGTGATTTAGAACTTTCTGGTTCCTTAAATCAATCGCATCAGGGTGTTGTTGCCAAACTTGGCATACCGCAAACTATGTTTGGGCAAGAGTTTTTAACACGGGTTTTTACCAATCCAACGGCTAATGTAAACGTACTGGAAAAGCGTCAAACTGCTATTCGTGAGCTTGTTGAAAACGCACACCTTTTGAGTGATATTAACAATCTTCTTGGCAATATAAAAACTAATCAGCACGGTATAGACTTTTTTTTGAATAAAGGATTAGATCCGTCTACTCAATACATTTTGGATGCCTACTATTATTCTGCGACGTTGTTACGTTCGTACAATGACAGCCCTCTTGCGCTTACGTTGCGCGATATTTTCAAAAAATTTGGTTTATTTATGCCCGTCATTGAGCACCTGCTTTTTCATTTTGCCATGGACTATATTCAGCAGGCAATTGCTGGCGATAAAAAGCATGGGCATTGCCATGATCATAAACATAAACATAAGCATGGCCATGGGCATGGGGATGGTCATTCGTGCATGATGGACCATCTTGAGCCTGCCAAAGATTCAAGTGTGCTGGTTCAAGGGTTTTTTATGATGCTTAAAGTTGGGCATTTTGGTATGCATGCGATTAGTATTTATGAAATGGTTGAGCATGTTAAAGCTCAGGTAGCGGTTCTTAATTATGTGCACAGCAATATTATAGCCGTACAGCAGTGCTTAGAAACGATTAATAAACTTTCCGAATATATTAACAATAACGAAGCGTTGGCGTATGTAAGGCCAAAATTGTCTAGTTTATTGCAACAAGAAGCAACAAGTGAGTTGATTACCTTACTCAAAAGCGGTGCTTTTGAGTTTGATGATGAACTTGGTTTCTTTTCTGCCGTTGGTTCAACGTTGCGTGTTCATGCGCTCCTTAAAGAACAGGTACAGTTGTTTAAGAATGTTTTAGAAGCGGTTGGTGAGTTGGATGCGTATGCAACGCTTGCTCGCTTGGTAATGCAGCATCAAGAAAATGAGGCACGCATGTGCTTTGTGCGTTTTAAGCATGATGCACAAAAGCCGTCGTTGGTTATGAATGGCGTGTGGAATATTATGCTCAATGCTCAGACCGTAACAACCAACAATGTAGTACTTGGTGCTGAAAATATTCCGGCTATGATGATTGTTACTGGTCCCAACAAAGCCGGTAAATCAAGTGTTCTTAAAGCCTTGGGTATTAATATTATTTTGGCTCAATCGTTTGGTATTGCGTGTGCCCATGATGTTGAAATGACGCCGTTTGATGCCCTTATTACTTACATAACCGTGACTGATGACATCTCGTGCGACACATCGTTAATGGTTGCTGAGCTGGCACGTGCCGACAGTTGCTTAAAAAAGATTCAAGCGCTTGAGCAGGGCAAATTTGCGTGTGCATTGGTTGATGATTCGCTTTTCAAAGGTACTACCTTTCAAAAACGCGAAGAGTTGGCATACCAATTTGTTGAAAATTTGGGTAGCTCTGGGCGTGTTTGTGGCATGGTTGCTACTCACACCATGCAACTAACGCAGTTGGCTCAGTGCGACAATCAAATGTTCTTTAATGCTTGTATACCAACGTTTAAAACTGTTGATGGTAAAGTTGCAAGCACGTTTACCTTGATGCCTGGTATTGCAAACCCCGATAATGTTTTGGCGCTTGTTCAAGCTTAGTTCCCACAGCGTATGACTAACCCAGGTCTAATTTTTGGTTCAAACCAGGTTGCTTTTGCTGGCATAAGTTGCCCAGCGTCTACCACGTCCATCAGTTGTTGTGACGAAATTGGGTAGAGTGCAAAAGCAATCTGCCAACCGCCTTGCCGACACTCCCGCTCAAGCTCTTGTGTGTTTTTGAGTCCGCCAATAAACTCAATATCTTGATCAATAATTAATCTGCGTACCTTAAAAAATGGTCTGAGTAGCAGTTCGTCTAAGATGGTAATATCAAGTGATTCAACAGGATTATTTTGGCGCATGGCAATAAATTTTTCTTGCAGGTGCAGGCTGTACCAGGTACCGTCCAGCAACATGCCCAGCTCGTGTACGTGCTTTGGTTCTGCAAGTTGTGCTACGTCAACGCGTTTTACGCGAAATGATTTTTTTACCACATTTAAAAATGCGTAGGTACTAATCCCTGAAAGACTTTTTAAAAGGCGGTTGTATGCCAAAATGGCAATTGATGTGTCAGAAAACAATGCAGCTAAAATATGGTGATAAAAGGGATTGTTGGGTTCTTTTTTGAAAAGCTGGTTAGCCGATGCGCTCCGGTGATGGCCATCGGCAACGTATAAAGCAGTAAGGGCTGCAAAATTTTGTGCAAGTTGATTTATTGTTTTATGGTCATTAATAACCCATAGTTGATGTATTGCCTCATCTTCAGTAATAATTTGCTGGCTTGGTTTGTTTCTTGCAATAGTTTCAATAATTATATCGATTGTTGGGTTATTTTTGTAGGTTAGCACAATTGGATCTATCTGTGCCTGCTGAATTTTGGTAAACGTTGTTACTGCTCTTTTTTTTGCTGAAATTATTTTTTCGTGCGGTTTAATGAGGCCGTCTCGATAATTTTGCAACGCAAGCTCACCAATAATGCCATACATTTTTTTGTTATTTTTTTGTTGGCAGTAAAGATAATAAGCAGGTTGGGTATCTTGTTGAATAATGTTCTTTTCTATCAGTTCATTCAGATACTCTTTGCCTTTGCTAGCTGCCGTTTTAGTATATAATTCTGAGTCGGGCATAAGATTGATGTCTGGTCGAATGATGTGAATAAAATTTTCTGGATGAGTACGTGCAAATTCATGCGCATAGGTTGGGTTCATTGAGTTGTAAGGCGGGCAGGTAAAGCTTTTGATAGATTCAGGTGCTGGTCGCCAGCCCTGAAAAGGTCTGAAATCGATTGTTGGATTGTGTGTAATTGTGTGCCTGGTTCCCCAAACTTCTTGGGCCAAACACAACAACAATAATAAAAAAATTGATTTTTTTTTCCCAAGCATACAAAAGCCCCCTTTTCCCATCTTTTTTACTTTTTAAAGATTGTAATGTTAACTATAGCAAAATGAAGGGGCTCTTTTCTAGAACCGAAAAAATTACTTTCTACGGTGGCGTTTGGTATTTTCTTGCTGTGGTTCTGGTTGCTCTGTGCGTTTGCTTGAATCATCAATAACTTCTGTAGGTTGACTATCAGAAGAAGAGCTACTTGAAACACTTGAGCTTGTTTGTTGGTAGATTTGTGTTTTGATTGCTGGAAAAAAGTTTTGTAATAGTGTGGGCATGGTATTAAAAATGGGATACCAAGAATAATCTATTATTCCAGGTTCTAAGTTAAGTACCACGCTTTCAGTAAGTTTTTGAAAAAGACATAATTCTTGTAAGGTGCGAGGCAAAAATTGCAGAGTAATTTTTCCATACAAATTGCCGGTAACAAGTGTATTTTTGCCTAGTGTTGTTAAGCAGGTAAGTCTATCGTTTTCTAGTGCACGAGGCTTCCAGGTTGTTCCTCTTTCGTTAACCCACAATGTTATATAATTTTTATCAAGAGCAAAAAAAGTACTATTATCTAAAATGGACAGAGATGTTATTGCTGTTTGAGGATACGCTGGGTTTTCAATATCGGTAACCCATATCCATGAGCCGTCATAGTTGCGGCGCCACAGTTTAATAACGCCGTCGTTAGCTCCGCTGATAAAAGTATTATCGGTAAGTTTTGCAAGGCAGCAAACGGTGCCATGGTGTTGGTGTTCGCCGGTAAGGTGGGTGGTGCAGAGCCATTGACCTTCTTGGTTGAGCGTCCATATTTTTATAGTACCGTTCCAAAAGCCCGTGGCAATAGTCTGATCGTCAAGTTTTAGCGCTGTGCCAAACCAGTTATTATCAACAAGGTTGGTTGAGTTGGTCCAGATATTATCACTATTTTTTGTCCATACGCATACTGTGGTTGAGAAGTTAATAGTTAGGAATGTTTTTTCGTTAACAGCAATTGTAGATCTGAATGGCGCAATGATGGTGGTAATATCACGTGCGTCCCATTCATTAGTTTCACTATTTTTTATCCATTCCTGCGTTTGTTCATCGCTGCTTGTAATTATGTTGTTTTTATCAAGAATGACGGCAGCGTTTATTCTTTTATCATGAGACAATGCCGTTTGTTGCCAAATTCCTTCATTGTTTTCGTAAAGATAAGCTCCTTGGAGCAAACCAAGAGCAATAAATAAAGTATTATCAAAAGGTATCAGTGTGTTGGCAAAAAAATTAGGCGCTTGAACTATGCTTGATGAGTCTAACTTTTTTTCTTTGCAGTAGTTAACAATCATGAACAAGAGTTCGCTACCAGGCATAAGATTATGCAAGTAAGATAGTGGCCCTTGCCGGTCAACTGGCCGAGCAAGATCTGCAGTTTTTATCAAATGAGCAAGGTCTGGGCTGTGTTGGCTCATTGCCGTTCCTGCCAGCGATCTGAGCGATGGAACTCTTGATGGCTCTGCTGCGCCAAAAAGTGGCGTGTTGAGGGTAAGAGCGATGAGCGAAAGTGATAAAAAGCGTTTCATGATAACCTCTATAATTTTTATTTTTAACGATCTCGTTTTGCGTCTGTGCGCTTTGTCGTTTGTTGTATTTCTGTTTCTTCATTGCTTACATGGTCATCATCGTTTGAGCTTGATTGAAGCAATGACTCAAGGCTTAATCCGTCGAACATTCTTGCAAGTTCGCTTTCTATATCAGGTAGAGTTTCGGTTCTTGCTGAACTGCGCGGTGCTTGATGGCGCTTGGTTGTTTTTACTGTTTTAGGGAATAATGCTTTCATGGTTTCTTCAAAAGCATAGTCTGTGCCAGTATTTTCTTTGCCTAGTGTTTGTCGCTTGGTTGGTTGTTTTGATGGCGTGCTTGTGTTGAGGCGTTTTGTTACCTTTATTGTGATTGATGGTAGGTGTATTTTGAGCTGCGGTGCTAGGTTTTCTAGAATGGTATACCATCCATCGTGGAGTTCTACGGTGCCGCTTTTATCTATAAGTTTCATGAGCAGTATGAGCTCAAGGCAGTTTGGCAGGTGCCATGCCTGCGCAATGCCAGTTAAAGAAAGTGTTGCGACGCTATTGGTGCTCAATCTAAAAACTTGTTTGCTGCCTTGTGCAAAGGAAAAAACCGTATTCCACTGCTTTGTATCTTCGTTGTATACACATATTTTTGCACAGTTGATATCAATAAAAATGATAATTTTTTTTGATATTTTTATTATGTTGAATCGGTCTTGACCGAGAGAGTTTCTCTTTATTACCTCATCCATGAAATCTTGTCCGACATAAAAAGAACTGATTTCTGAAAGTCTATTATTTTGTTTGTTAAAATACCAAGCACACATGAGTTTTTGTTTTGGCATGTATCCAGATGGAGTATCAGTAAACCTATTTGATTCAACAAAAACATGAGAGTCTTCAAAGATGCTTGCTATGTGTGTGACGTCGTGACCGAGAAAAACTGGTTCTTGTGAGAGTAAAGTATGAGCCTTTGGAAGGTGGTAAAGAGCTGCTCGCATGGCTTCTTCTTCATCTTGATTCATAAAAACTGGAGGAGCGAGGTGGAGTGAATTCTGATCTAAAAATTCTTGAGCACGTGCTGTTGTACTTTTTATTCCAGGCATTGCGCTTGAACTACTTGAACTACTGCTTGATGAGCTAGTGTAGCTTGAGCTGCTTGCTGCAGGATTTGCTACTGGCAGGGCCAGCGTAAGAGCGATGAGCGAAAGTGATAAAAAGCGTTTCATGGTAACCTCCTGAAACAATAAAACAAAAATTACAAACTGATAATATTAATTATATATATTTTTAAATAAAAGTAAAATGACAATGTCGATAAAAATACAAAAATGGCCTTTTTTGAATATTTTTTTGCTTTCTTATCGAAAAATGGCAAAAACTGGCGTTTTTTAAATGGTTAAAAAAGGGTGTTTTTGTATGATTTTTCAGAGATAGGCCTGTTTGTGTTGAGCCAGTAGTGTTTTTGCTACTTTTTTGCTCCTTTAAAATCTTAAGAAAAACAGATAGAAAACTTTAGTCACTTAGTGTAGGGTGGGAATTGATTTTTCTATTTTTTGCCGTATAATTAAAAACGAATAGAAAGAGAGTTTTTTGTCAAAAATAGTTTATTTTTAACACAAAGAAGGACGATGTTATGGCAGAGACATTTAAAGGAGCTATTAAGCCCCTCTACGACCGTGTCCTGGTTAAACGCTTAGAAAGCGAACAAAAAACCCAAGGTGGTATCTACATTCCCGATACAGCGCAAGAAAAGACCCAGTTTGGGGCTGTTATTGCTGCCGGTGAAGGTAAATTGTTGGCCGACGGTTCATTGCGCCAACTTAAAGTTAAAGAAGGCGACAAGGTGCTTTTTGGCAAATTTTCAGGAACTGAAGTCAAAGTAAGTGGCGAAGAATTCTTGATTTTGCGCGAAGAAGAGATTCTTGGTCGTATTGAAGGTTAATTAACTTAGTTTTAAAAAGGTAAAACAACTATGGCAAAAAGAATTATCTTTGGCGAAGACGCCAGAGCAAAAATCTTAAAAGGTGTTAACACCCTTGCTGACGCAGTAAAAGTAACCTTGGGGCCCAAAGGCCGCAACGTTGCAATTGAAAAGTCTTTTGGTTCACCAATTATTACCAAAGACGGTGTGTCGGTTGCAAAAGAAATTGAATTAAAAGATAAGCTTGAAAACATGGGCGCACAAATGGTGCGTGAAGTTGCTTCAAAAACTGCAGATGTGGCCGGCGACGGTACCACCACGGCAACTGTTTTGGCACAAGCAATTTACCGTGAAGGCATGAAAAACGTTGCTGCAGGTTCAAACCCAATGGAAGTTAAGCGTGGGATTGATAAAGCAGTTGAAGTAGTTGTTGCTGAACTTAAAAAGCTTTCAAAATCTATTGAAAGCAAAGAAGAGATCGCACAAGTAGCTTCTATTTCTGCAAACTCCGACAAATTCATTGGCGACCTGATTGCCGATGCAATGGACCGCGTGGGTAGACACGGCGTTATTACCGTTGAAGAAGCAAAAGGCATTGAAAGCGGTTTGGACGTTGTTGAAGGTATGCAGTTTGACCGTGGTTACATCTCTCCTTATTTTGTAACTAATCCAGAAAAGATGGAAACGGTTTTGGATCACCCTGCTATTTTGATTTGCGAAAAGAAGTTGAGCAGCATGAAAGATATGTTGCCAATCCTTGAGCACGTTGCAAAGCAAGGTAAACCACTCATGATTATTGCTGAAGATATTGAAGGCGAAGCGCTTGCAACCTTGGTTGTAAACAAAATGCGCGGCACGCTCAATGTGGCAGCAGTTAAAGCGCCTGGTTTTGGTGATCGTCGTAAAGCGATGTTGCAAGATATTGCAGTATTGACCGGCGGCCAAGTGGTTTCTGACGATCTTGGTATTAAGCTTGAAAGCTTGACCATGGCAGACCTTGGTAGCGCCAAAACGGTTCGCGTAACCAAAGACAATTGCGTTATTGTAGACGGCAAGGGCGATGCGGCTTTAATTAAAGCACGCGTTGCGCAAATTAATGTTGAAATGGAACAAACAACATCAGACTACGACAAAGAAAAGTTGCAAGAACGTCTTGCAAAGCTTTCTGGTGGTGTTGCCGTTATCAAGATTGGTGCCGCAACTGAAACAGAAATGAAAGAAAAGAAAGACCGCGTTGACGATGCATTGCACGCAACACGTGCTGCGGTAGAAGAAGGTATTGTTGCAGGCGGCGGACTTGCATTGCTTCGCGCACAAGCGGCTTTAGACAACCTCAAGCTTGAAGGCAACGAGCGCATTGGCGTGGGCATTATTAAGCGTGCGTTGGAAGAACCTGCGCGTATTATTGCATCAAACGCTGGCTACGAACCATCAGTTGTTGTTGATCGTGTCAAGAATGTCGAACAAGGCAACGTTGGTTTTGATGCTCGCACTGAAACCTACACCGACTTGGTAAAAGCCGGCGTTGTTGATCCAACTAAAGTAACGCGTTGTGCATTGCAAAATGCAGCATCTATTGCTGGGTTGTTGTTAACAACTGAAGCAATGGTTTGTGAGATTGCTGAAGAAAAATCTGCTGCACCACAAGCTGGTGGACATCCTGGCATGATGCCTGGCATGTACTAAGAGTTAGTAACTCAGCATTTACGTTTAAAAGGGCACGATTTCTCGTGCCCTTTTTTTGTTGACTTTTCAGGTGTCTCAATTACAACATTGGAGGGATAAAATTACAAATTACGAGGTTTTATTTTTAGGAGTGTTTTTGTGTTGAAGAAATATTTAGTTTTGATCACCTTATTTTTTGGTTGTCCCTATGGTTTGTATGGCGCCTTTTCTCAATTGGATAGCATGCAAATATTTCGTGCGATTGCGGGAATTGATTTTAGTATGCCTATTGGGAGTTTGTTGCAGTTAAAGGACAGCAGAAATCATATTCAATTTTTTGCTCAAAAAATAAAACCAATGGTTGATTTGGATATTTCAAGCATGTTGCCACCAGGGCAGTCAATTGTTGCTGTGGGCGGTATTGAAGGTAATGTTTTTGTTGCAAGTAATTCCGTGTCTGGCCATGGCCGCATAGATTGTTTTTTTAGAGGTCAGCGCACACGTTATCAGTACGATCAGTCTGTTCTTGCTGCTTGTTTGTGTGACAACAAAACAGGTCTTGCCGTTTTGTTGTCGGATGGCTCTCTTGATATTTGCTCGTCTGTTGATGTTTCATCTGCTAAGCGTTTGTTTATAAAACTTAACACACCGCTTACCAAGCCCCTGAAATGGGCAGATTCATTGCAATGGTTTGAAGACAAAAAATTTTTCATGTGTGTTGCTGATGAGAAGTTGTTTGGTTGGTCGCTTGAAGAAGGTTGTGGCGATAAATTGCAAGACGAATATGCGCCTGATTTATGTGCTTTGCTAGACGGTACGTTGATCATAAGCGAAGATGATAAGCTTTTTAGAGATTATTTAGATTGTGGCAAGCGTGTTGAGTTGTGTTCAGTGGCAAACGTTCAGTATCACCTCGCTTGTTCAGCTCCTGGCTGTTTTGTATTTGTAGCGGTGGCGTGTGGGTTTGGTAGTGAGGCTTGTTTAAGAGTTTTTAGTATGCTGGATAACTCTTGTGTCATGTCTAAAAAATTGCAGCTTCCGGGTTCTGAATACGTAACCGGGCTGGCATTTATTAACAGTAATCGGGAAATTTTGCTGAGCTTTTCAAATGGGCGCATGGCTATTTTTGATTGTAAATCTCAAGAAATTACCCATACTTTTGAGAGTGGCAATCAGCACATAATCTCACATTCGTGCGATAATAAAATAGTTTTTTCCGATCATACTTATGTTTTTACGCGCAACCCTCAAACGGGTTCGGTCAAGCGTTGGAAAGCAGGCAGTGGGTTTAATTTTGCCGAACAAGTGTTGATTTTTGAGTTGCAACGCCGGCAGGGTTTGTTTTCTCGCATGCCAAATATGCACGATACGTGGCGTCAAGTATTTGCTTGTTTGCCGGAGTCTGTTGGTGAAGAGTTGAGACGAGGGTTTTTCTGTCGTGGTGGTTGTGCAATTTTGTAGCAATAAAAAAAAGAGCCGCTTTTTTAAAGCGGCTCTTTTTTTTATAATTGTTTAGACGGAGCGAACTATTGTTACCCATAGCATCGAAACGAAGCTGAGTAGTGCGATCAACGTTGCTGATTCTACCGTCTCGAAAGGTTTGCTGAATGATGGGTCTAATTCTTGGCACATATCCATGTCGGGGTTAACCATAAGACAACCAGGTCTTTGGTGGTCTTGATAACGAATGGCTCCGCGTGTTGAACTGTCCCTGAAGCGGCCATAAAATGATCCTGCTGTCCAAACAACAAGTGCCAAGGTGATAATCCCAGAGATTAACAGTGTATTTTCTTTTATAAAAGTTCCGGTTCTGCGGATGTTGTTGACGTTGACTACTCTTCTAGTGCCTGACGCAATGACTGGTAGACTTTGGATTACCATATTTCCACTCGCTAGAGCGAGCGGTGCAAGTAACCTTGTTGTTCTGGTTATTCCCCTCGTTGTTAATCTTGTTGCTGTTGCGCTAATGTGCGCAAGACGGGCGATCAAAGCTGGGCTTGTGCGCGCTACATATGCCATTGCTTGTACGGTGATGGTGAGTGTACGCATGACGATTGGCGTTAGTTCAGGTCTGTTCTCTGCTATCCAGATGGCTGCTGTTACCATATGGCGCAATGTTTGGCCAAGAAAGTTTTTCGTTGTTCGACTTGTGTTTCTCAAGGCGGCGTCCACTGCTCTTGCTGCGGCAATTATGTGTGGCTGTGCTTGTCTTCCCGCTCTGGTTGCCAATTGTCCTAGTTCTCTAGCGGTTGTGGTTGTTAACTGTATGGTATGAGTGGGGAGAGAAGAAAAGCTGTCGCTAAATGCTTGTTTGCCTTCTGGGCTATGGAGGGCGTCAATGAGGCGTAGTTGATGATAGTTATTGTGCTCAGATAAGATGATGCTTTGTAGAAAATGGACCATTGTGTTTTGTACATCAGGCGTATTGAGCGAAAGGTTTCCGTTATTTGCAACAAAGGTTTCTACTTCGTGAGTTAGGTATTGAGCTAAGTCTCTGATACTTACTGATGATGACCCAGCGCTTGAAGAAGCTCCCGGACTTGAAGATGCGCCAAAAAGTTGGGCATGTGTAAAGTTTAATAATAAGCCAGAAATGACTAAAAGTTTTGTGATAAGTTTCATGATAATAACCTCTTAATAAAAAGAGCGCCAGATGTGTCTGGTACTCATAACCTCATTTTTTGACATAGTTTTAGCCGGGATGTAATTTCATTATTACTAATAGTATATTTTTTTCAATATTTGTCAAGTTGTAGTACTGCTTATTTAATGGAAAACGCGCTATTTGATGTAAAAAACGCAATTTTTAAGGCTAGAAATATGAGAAAAGACTAAAAAACAGGTCAATGTGAGTTTAATAATAATAGTACTTTTGGGGCTATTTTGCCCTTTTTTTAAGCACATTCTTTTTTGATGTTGAGGTAGTCTAGCCCGGCTTTTTACTTGTCATCAAAACCTGCACATGATACCCTGGAGAGCAAAATTTTTTAGGCCACCAGTAAGTTTTTAGGAGAATGCGATGATTAAATCAAACCTGCTTATGTTTTTGCTTCTGGCTATGTGTGGCCAGCGGGTGCTTGGAGTTCCCACTGCTTCAGGTTCAGTAACTATTTTAGAGCGTGGTATTGATTTTGAAAAGCCCATACCGCAAGATTTGCGCAATCTACAAAAAGGCTCTCTCGAGCATAGGGCCCTTGCGGCAGATGTGCTGCCGCTTGAGATCTTGGAGGTGGAGAAAGGAGGTTTTCACCACGGCGGCTTTTTTGATGATAACCGGTTTTGGACTATGCGAGAGAGCGGAGAATTTCATATATGGCATTTTAATGGTGAATCACTTTCTTTAGTAAAAGAGGCATTTTTTGGAGATGCTTTAGTGGCGGCATTCTTAAATGCCGAAAAAACACATCTTATAAAAGTTTCGGGTGATGAAATTCTAACGATTATAAATTTAGCAGACAGTTTGGTCGAAAATGAAATCGAGTTGCCAGCCGGAATGTGGGATGCTATCGACATACGTTATTTCTATAAAAAAATTATTTTCCTTGCCGCAGAGTTATCGTTTGATGATGATACCAAAAAAAAGGGATGGTTGTTGTGGGACTTGCAAGCAAATGCCAATCATCTTATGATGTTCAAAGAAATTGAGAAGGCAGATGAGTTAGCATTTCTGCCAGCTGCAAGCGCCGTGATTATGGCCTGCGATGGTGAGTTGACATGGATTTCTCTCAACGATAAAAAAGGTCATGTTTTTGGTGAATACCCTGAACCATTAACTGCTTTGTTTTGTTTTGGAGATGAAAAATTTCTTGTGGCAGTTGGTCGTTCAACTGTTCAATTTTTTTCACGAGAGCATCATGATATGTCGTTTACGTTGCTTGGAACTATTGTTTCAGATGATGAAGACAATCAGCCTATTGTTGGTTTTGCATTAACGAATGGCGGTCAACATTGTATTATAAGACACGCCGAGACAGAATATTCAGAAATTTTTGATGTAAAAACGAAAAAGCGTATAGCAACAATTAAGCTGGTGACATACTCTTTTGATGGAGCCCCAAACCAGGAATACTTTTTGGGCTGTAATGAAAACGAGGACTTGGTTGTAAAGCACCGAAAAAAAGATGATGCAGATATTTTTGATATTACAAAAGATTATGATGGAGTTGAACTTTGGGCCGCCGGCACTTATTTTACTCCTGTTCAACAATGTTTGCTCAGAGAATTACAGATGCTCCCTGCTTCAAATCGCTTAAACCTTTCGCGTGAATGGATAGAGGTTTTTGAAGGTTTGCCAGTCTTGATAAAAGAAAAATATCGAGGCAATATTCAATCCCTTTTACAAAAAGTTTCTGAACCAGTTGAGTCATCAAGCTTGAGTACCGGCACGCTGGTGGCAGCCGCAGTGTTGTGTGGGCTTGTTATTCTTGGTTCTTATGGGTTGAGTTGCTAAGCTTTTAACTGATTTTTGTAACCGGTTTTTTGCTTGTCATCAAAACCTGCACATGATACCCTAGAAACAAATATTATTCACACAAAAACAAGGAATTTTTATGGCTCTGCGCATTTCTTTGCCCATGCGGTTATTGTTGGTAATTGTTGGTGTTCTTCTTTTGGGCAATTTAGTGCCAGTTGCGGCTACGCAGTTCTTTTTTACTATCAGTTTGGTGTTTAAAGAACTTCTTGGCTTTTTGTTACCATTCGTTATTTTTTCATTTGTTCTTTCCGGTATTCTTTCGCTTAAAAGCAGAGCGCCGTTAATTTTGGGCATTTTGATTGCCAGTGTTTTTCTTTCCAACTTTGTTGTTGCACTAGCAACGTATGGGGCGGTGATTTTTTTGGCGCCAAGTTTAATTGGTTCAATGGCTACCGATGTTGTTGGCCAGTGTGCCGTAGTAAAGCCGCTTTTTGCTTTCAACTTGCCAACACTCATTCGTTCAGAGCATGCGCTTTTGTTGGCGCTGGGGCTTGGCATACTTGGTTCATTTAAGCGTTGGCCGCAGGGTGAGCGCATGGTTATGGGCCTGAAAAGTTTTATTGAAAAGTTTTTGCTTAACTATTTTATACCACTGTTGCCGCTTTACGTTGTGGGCTTTTTGCTCAAAATGAATTATGAAGGTGTTTTTGTATCGCTCATTCAGCAGTACAGCGGTGCTTTCATTTTGATTGTTGCTATTCAATTAAGCTTCTTGGCGGTCTATTATTTCTTGGCTGCTCACTGCTCGTGGGACAAGGCGCTGCACGCAATTAAAAACGCATTACCAAGTTATTTGACTGCTTTTGGTACCATGTCGAGCACGGCTACGGTTCCAGTTTCGGTTGAGTGTGCGGTAAAAAACACGCACAACCGCCCGTTGGCGCAAGTTGGTATGCCCATCATGGCCAACGTTCATTTGTTGGGCGACAGCATTAGTACGCCAATTTTGGCAATTATTTCTATGCATCTTTTTTTGGGATACGTGCCAAACTTTACCCAATATTTTGTTTTTGTTCTTTATTTTGGGATTAGCATGTTTGCCGTTTCAGGAATTCCTGGTGGCGGTATTATTGTCATGATTCCTATCTTAAAATCGGTACTGGGCTTTACGCCCTCAATGATCAGTTTAATTACGGCTCTGTATTTGTTGCTCGACTCATTTGGTACTGCTGCCAATGTGATGGGCGATGGGGCATTGATTATGGTCATTAATCGTATTTTGAAAAAATTTGGGATCTCGTCGGAATAATTTTTCGCCGTGTCATTTTTTTTATTGCACGAACAGAGTATTGATTTTTTGTATGAATAATATAAAACCTTACCATCATCAAAATCTTATTTTGTCGTAAAAGTGGCAACGCCCTTCCAGCCAAATTTTTTTTAGAAAAAATGTATGTTGGTAAAAAACAAGTTTGGTTTTTGATAAAAAATAATACAAAAAATATTTAACGTTACTAAATTTTTTTGTTCTTATTTTTTCAAAAATCAGCTTGAAATTTTTTATTGAAAAACATTGAAAAGTAGCGCTGTTACGGCATCTTTTAGATAATTAAAATTTTGTTTGATTGTGTGGGGGTAACCTGCTAGATTATACTCCAGATTTGAAAAGAGAGAATTTTCTTTTTGAAAATGAAAAAAAATAAAAGCAAAAAAAGGGGGGCTCTCGGGGTAGTGAGCCATTACAACCTAAGACCATAAAGTGTGAACGTAAAAATGTTGAAGAAAGGAATAGCATGAGCAGTACCAATGGAGTTTTTTCTGATTCGGTAAAAAGACAAGGAGACCTCCTTTTAGATGCATTCAACTTTCGTGTGGGCAAACGCAAGGGCGAAGATGTTGCTTTTGATCGTCTTAAAATTGAACAGGCAATTCGACGTTGCTGTGCCGAGTGCTTGCAAGATGTTTCAGTTGATTTGATTGTTGAAGAGTTGATGCGCAATATTTACGATGGCATTCCAACAAAAGATTTGGAACGAGCGTTAATTTTGGCGGCAGTAGCACTCATGGAGCGTGATCCTGCGTACGATGTTTTGGCAGCACGTCTTTTTTTACAACGGATTTATAAAGAAATTATTGGTATTTCGGTTACCGAGCATACCATTGCGCAGCTCTATCAAGACCAGTTTATTATTGGCATTAAAAAAGGAATTGAAGCGGGTCGCTTAAACCCAAGATTGGCCGACTTTCCGCTTGAAGAGTTGGCAAAAAAAATGGTTATTGAGCGCGACAATTTGTTTCGCTACATGGGTATTGCAACGCTTTACGAACGCTATTTTTTGAAAGCAGAAAAGACCGTTTTAGAATTGCCGCAAGCATTTTGGATGCGTGTAGCTATGGGCTTGGCGCTTAACGAAAAAGATCAGTTAAATAAAACGGTAGAGTTTTATAACGTTCTTTCAACGTTGCGTTATGTTTCTAGTACGCCCACCCTTTTTCATGCTGCCATGGTGCATGCGCAGCTCAGCTCATGCTATCTTACGTACGTTGACGATGACTTGAATCACATTTTTAAATGCCTGCGCGACAATGCCAACCTTTCAAAATTTTCTGGTGGCATTGGCAACGACTGGACACAGTTGCGTGCAGCAGGTACGCCAATTAAAAGTATTAACGCAGACAGCCAGGGGCTTATACCGTTTTTGCGCATTGCCAACGACGTGGTTTCGGCAATTAACCGCAGTGGTAACCGCCGTGGTGCAACGTGTGCGTATCTTGAAGTGTGGCATTTGGACTATGAAGATTTCTTAGATTTGCGCCGCAACACGGGCGATGAACGCCGTCGCACGCACGACATGAATACTGCAAGTTGGATTCCAGATTTGTTTATGAAGCGTGTGCTGAGTGATGGCGATTGGACTTTTTTCTCTCCTCACGAAACGCCAGATTTGCATGGATTGTACGGTAAGAAATTTGAAGAGCGTTATGCACACTACGAATTGATGGCACTTCAAGGTAAAATTGAATTTTTTAAAGTAGTCAAAGCGCAACAATTGTGGCGCAAGATGCTCACGCGATTGTTTGAAACAGGACATCCGTGGGTAACGTTTAAAGATGCGTGCAACGTTCGTTCGCCGCAAGATCATGCCGGTGTGGTGCATTCATCAAATTTGTGTACTGAAATTACGCTCAATACCTCGCGTGAAGAAACAGCCGTGTGTAACATTGGCTCAGTAAATCTTGGCCGCCACGTTTTTGATGGTAAAATTGACGATGAGTTGTTGGCTCAAACTATTGAAACGTCAATTCGTATGTTGGACAATGTGATTGATATTAACTTTTATCCAACATCTGAAGCAAAAGCGAGTAACATGCGCCACCGACCAATTGGCATTGGCGTGATGGGTTTTCAAGATGCGCTCTTTAAAATGGATCTTTCTTTTGAAGATGAGCGTACGTTGCAGCTGGCAGACGAGTTGCAAGAAAAGGTCTCATACCACTCAATTAAAACGTCGGCATTGTTGGCACAAGAGCGCGGTGCGTATGAATCATTTAAAGGTTCAAAGTGGGACCGCAATATTTTCCCTGTTGATACATTAGATTTGCTTGAGCAAGAGCGTGGTATGCCTATTGATACACCACGCACGTGCAGTATGGATTGGGCACCAGTGCGTGCATTGGTACAAGAGCATGGTATGCGCAACTCTAATTTAATGGCTATTGCACCAACAGCTACCATTTCCAATATTGTTGGCTGTTTCCCGTCAATTGAACCGATTTACAAAAATATGTACGTTAAGGCAAACTTGAACGGTGAGTTTACCGTGATCAACCATTATTTGGTGCATGACCTGAAAAAAGCTGGCTTGTGGAGCAAAGAAATGGCCGACAAGATCAAATACTTTGATGGCAGCGTGCAAATGATTGAAGAGATTCCAACTGCGCTAAAAAATAAATATAAAGAAGCATTTGAAATTAACCAAGAATGGTTGGTCAAATTGGCAGCTCGACGTGCAAAATGGATAGATCAAAGTCAGTCACTCAACATTTTTGTGGTTGGCGCTTCGGGCAAAAAGCTTAATGATTTGTATTTTGCTGGTTGGCAAACGGGTGTTAAAACGTTTTATTACTTGCGTACCATGGCGGCTAGTCAAATTGAAAAATCTACGCTTGATGCAAAAACATTTGGCTTTACGCAAAAGCGTCAGTACGATAGCAATGCTGGTCAAAGTGGAGCTGCTCACGTGAACGTGCCAGCAACCGACGCAGCTGCGTGCAACATTGACGATCTTTCATGTGAGTCGTGCCAGTAGCTTATAAAACTTAACAAAAGAGGATAGAAATTATGCAAGGAGCACGTATGGCAAAAAGAAACACTATTTTATCAAACAGTGAGTCAACTGATCCAAATAAAATATTGCCGATGAGATACATGTGGGCGCGTCAACATTATAAAGATGGCATTGCCAATACTTGGACACCTGAAGAAGTGTCTATGCAAAAGGATATTGAGCAATGGAAATCCTCGTCAGTTTTAAATGACGACGAACGCCGCTTGATTTTGTGGAACCTTGGATTTTTTGCAACTGCAGAATCATTAACCGCAAACAACATTGTTTTGGCCGTGTATCGTCATGTGGCAAATCCAGAATGCCGACAATATTTGTTGCGCCAAGCGTTTGAAGAAGCGGTGCATACGGATACCTTTATTTATTGTTGCGATTCGCTTGGTCTTGATCCTGACTACATTTATAATATGTACAACACTATTCCATCGATTAAGCAAAAGGATGAATTTGTGGTCAACATGACCACCACTATTTTGGACCCAGGCTTTAAAATTGATGGTCCAGAAAGTATTCAACGTTTCTTGTTGGATTTAGTTGGTTTTTATGTGATTATGGAAGGCATATTTTTTTATGCTGGTTTTGCTATGATGCTTGCACTTAGACGCCAACAAAAAATGACTGGCGTTGGTGAGCAATTTGAATACATTATGCGCGACGAAAGTTTGCATTTAGCTTTTGGGTGCGATTTAATTAATACCATTAAAGTTGAGCATCCTGAAGCGTGGGACAAAGCATTTCAAGACAAAGTGGTAAGTTTAATTGAACAAGCAGTTGAGCTTGAAAAGAATTATGCTTACGATGCTTGTCCGCGTGGCTTGTTGGGCATTAACGCACAACAATTTTGCAATTATGTTGAACACATGGCAGACCGTCGCTTAGAGCGTCTTGGCTTGCCAAAAGTATACAATCAAGACAATCCATTTCCATGGATGGGTCAGGCAACCGACCTTTCCAAGGAAAAGAATTTTTTTGAAACACGCGTTACGGAATACCAATCCGCCGGCTCTCTAAGCTGGGATTAATAAAAACGAAGGGGCTTACCGCAAGGTAGGCCTCTTTTATTTTGTGGGGAAAAAAATGGACATGAAGATTGGTCGTTATCTGGTGAATGTTCCTAATCCCGAAAAAATATGGTTTCCACAAAGCAAGATAACAAAAGGCGATATCGTTGCGTACTATCCTGATATAGCGCCGTACATGTTGCCATTTATCAAAGACCGTGCACTAACGATGCATCGCTTCCCCAATGGTATTGATCATGAAGGTTTTTATCAAAAAAATATCGGCGAGCATTTTCCTAGTTGGGTTGCTTCAAAAAAAATAAAAAACAGAGAAGCTGGTTACACAACGTACGTTGTGTGTAACAATGCTGCCTCACTTGCGTATCTTGCAACACAAGCAAGCATTACGCCGCATTTGTGGCTGAGTAAAGTTGATAAACTTAATTATCCTGATCGTATGATTTTTGATTTAGATCCGTTTGATGATGATTTTGCAACCGTGCGCTGGACAGCTCTGGAACTCAAAAAGCTATTGCAAGAGATTGGTATGCCCACATTTGTTATGACAACTGGCTCGCGGGGTCTGCATGTGGTAGTGCCGCTCAAGCGCGTTGCAACATTTGATGTGGTGCGCGAATACGCGCGTTCTATTGCCACGCTTTTGGTTGACCGTTATCCAAAAAAATTAACGATTAATGCACGTAAAGAATCTCGTGGGCGCAGATTACTGATCGACTGCATGCGCAATTCGTATGGTGCTACCGCTGTCGCACCTTATGCCGTGCGCGCCATTGAAAAAGCTCCCGTGGCAACACCCATTTTTTGGGAAGAGCTGGCACGTATAACGCCGCAGCGTTTTACCATTAAAACTATTTTTAAACGATTGTTGCAAAAAGAAGATCCTTGGCAAACACTCAATAACGTTGCGTCGGTATTAAAACCGTTGTCATAATGTTGGGAGTATATGCACATACGACAAAGCTGGGTAATGGTGGGTCTCTTGTTACTGGTGGGTGTGGCAATGGTTTCAAAAACGGGTTTGAAAAAATACCAGCAGCGGCGCAATCTTAAAGAATCTGGTGAGCCGGCAGCGCGCAAAAAGTCGTCTGCAAAAAGTCTTATCTTTGTTATTCAAAAACATGCTTCAAGCCATTTGCACTACGATTTTCGTTTGGAAATTGATGGCGTGTTAAAGTCGTGGGCTGTTCCAAAAGGCCCTTCTCTTGACCCGCGCGTAAAGCGCTTGGCACTACCCACTGACGATCATCCGTACGACTATGCAACGTTTGAAGGCGTAATTCCTGAGGGAAATTATGGCGCTGGTACCGTAATGGTGTGGGACAAAGGAACGTACAAAAACATCAAAGAAAAAGATGGCACGCTGGTGCCGCTGAGCACGTGCTATGACAATGGCCATCTCGAATTTTTCTTGAAAGGTAAAAAACTTAAAGGTGCGTTTACGCTGGTGCGCACGGGCGAGGGCAACGGTGAGCGCTGGTTGCTGATCAAAATGCGTGATGAGTATGCTGATGCACGACGCAATCCGGTCAGTTCAGAGCCTGATTCTGCCAAAACAGGGCGTAGTATGAAAGAGATTGAGCAAGTTGGTTGAGGTGGTTATATGAAATTTTTTGTTTGTTGTTTTTCTTTGCTTTTTTTTATTGGGCAAGTGCAAGCGGCTGATGAAGATTTTGAGCAAGAACTAACATCTTGGTGTGCTCAACATGGAGCTTTGTTGAGGCCCTGCCTGAACGGTTTTTTTGTTGTTCCTGATAAAAGCTTTTGTTGCAAAAAAATAATAGAGATACTTGCAAGAAACATTGGTGTGCAAGAAAGGATACAACTGTTAAAAAAAGCCTTAGGCAATGCAACATTGCAAGATATTGACCAAAAAAGGGCCTTGTTTATTGCTCTTACAAAAGGTGTTATAGATCCCTATCTTTATCAGCTTGTTAAGTTCTTACACGATCGTGGTGCACAGATTGATCTTTGTGGTTCTGAGGGCAAGACCGCGTTGCATTATGCCTGTCAGCGAGAGCCTTTTTCAATAATTTTGGTTAGGGCTTTGGTTGTAACAGGGAAGGCCGGTGTTAATTTTTTTGACCAGATAGGTTATACACCCCTTGATTATTTACAGCTTCGTACTGATTCTTCAGAGCATATTACCAACGCTATAGCTTTGATGCGAAAAAATGGCGCAAAAACAAGCGAAGAGTTGATTTGTGCTCAGGTGCACGAAGAGCAGGTCTCAACAGACGAAGAAGATAATGAAGTGTTGTCTCAAGAAGAAGAAATTATTGAGACAGTTGAAGTAGTTCTAGATTCCGTTTCCTCTTCTTCTTCCCCGCAAAATTGTGCGCCTCAAGATTCTGTGCCTGAGCAGGAATCGCAAGAAATAGTGGCTCGAGAATTGATAATTGAAGCTTCAAGGCCCGAAGCCCCGGTACAACTTTCTCCAGGTATTTTGGCAATGTTTTATCCAGGGCAGGGTTGTACCTTTGCTGAAGCTGACAGGCGGGCGACTCAAAGGTAATTGGGTCGGCTTCAATTTTTTATGAAATGTTTCTGTGTAATGCCATGCGGATAGTCTGTGGAGCTTACTTTGCGAAAGCCTTTGCCGTTGACAAGATCTGGCGTAAGCGCAATGCCTTCTCTCAGATCAACTGGGATAATAGTGATGATACTTTCATTAATTAAATCAGCATCATGAAATTGTTGTACTAAATTGGCTCCGCCTTCAAGCCAGATTATACAGTTTGGCTTCTCGTGTTCTATTTTTTTCATAAAATCTTGAACATTTGTGTTTACAAACGTTATCTCAGGGTGCTCGGGCTTTTCGGTACTTTCAGTAAAAACGTACGTGTGTTTCCCTGCGTTGGGCCAATCGCCAAATGTGAGCATTTGCTCATAGGTTTTCCGGCCCATTACAATTAGATCAATCGATTGAAAAAAGTCTTTATAGCCACAGTCCATGTCTGGCGGCAAGTCTGCACAAAATGAGTTTAACCAATCAACGCCGCCGTTTTTGTCGGCAATAAAGCCATCACGACTTATTGCAATGTAAAGAATAACGTTTGTTTTCATGATACTTCTTTTTTTTAAAAAAATTTAAGAAAGGTTGTTTTCTATGGTACAAAGTGTAACGATTGTATTAGTTTACTGCTATTTTTTTATTATAAAAAGTGATCGATTTTGTATGAATAAAAAACGAATTATTTTTTTCTTGCTTGGTATTTTTTTTGCATTTCATCACATGCAGGGAGCGAGCGAAACGCCAAGCGATACTCTTGTTAAGTTGTCTCATAATTTAAGCTGTACAATAATTCATGATCGTCCATTTATTGAGACAGTGCGAGCGGTTTTTGCCGATCCTCATTTTACAATTGCTGGAAAAAAATTGGTGCTTAAGAAGTTGCTTGTCAACGTGTACAATTTGAATGATTATGAAGGGGGTGAACCGCTGATACTTGGGGCTATTCGTTCGAGTGGTTGCGGTTTTGGTTGTTTCGAGTTACTTACTTTATTAAAAGAAAGAGGAGCTTTGATTGATGCGCAAAGCAGTGCTAATGGTCATACTGCCCTTCATTTTGCTTGTGCAAAAAAAATATCGATGCAGCTTGTGCAGTTTTTGGTTGAAAAATGTAGCGCAAATCTCAATATATTGGATCATGCTAATAAAACGCCTCTTGATTATGTTTTGGCTACAAAGCAGGCAAAAGCTTCGCAGATTATTGAGTGGTTGCAAGCCAAAGGGGCAAAAACTTCTCAAGAATTACTGGCTTTGCAGCAACAGCAAGAAGAGGAGGTGGAGGAGTCGGTTGAGCTGCCCGTGAGTACGCCACCACGGCTGCTTGTACTTGAGCATCAAGATTTTATTGCGCAGCTTAATGCGCCGGTTGCTTTTGCAGAAGAGCTTGTTTTGGGGGATTTGTCTTCTCTTTTTCCAGAAGCTTTTCTTGGGGGAGTCTAACTTTTCTGGTGTTGCCAACTGAACTAAAAAACTTCGCCCAGTGTTAAATACCATGCATAAGCGCTGTCGCCAGGCAGCCTTGTCTTCCATTTCCAACCGATATCAAAGCGGATTGCGCCTACCGGTGTTTTGTAGCGCAGTCCGCATCCTGAACCGGGAAACCACGAGCCTGAGCCAGGTATGCCTGTTTGGCTGAGCACGCCAACATCCTGAAAAATAACCATGCCCAGTTTGTCGATTACCGGAAAGCGTAATTCAAGATTAAGATTAATCATGGAGCTGCCGCCTTGAATGGTGTATTCTTTGCTCACATTACCTTCTGAATCAATATGTTCACTCACCCCCAGCGGCGGTAGTGAATCTTTTTCGTAGCCACGGACCGAATATGGCCCGCCCAAATAAAAGCGTTCTATAGGCATAATCTGATTAAATTTACGCCGAAAAATATGACCAAAGCGCAGTCGAAACGCGCCAATCACATTGTTGTGGAGTGCTTTAAAATATGACTGCTCTGCCATTAAGCGCGCCGAAAATCCGGCTGCAAGTTCTGGCACCATAAACTTCATTGAGAGAAAACTAAATTGGCCTTTGGTGGTGTTTACGCGGTCGTCCAATGTATCGATAATTAAGCTTGGCTCAAAGAAAAAGTAGGGTAGTGTGCGGTCAATTAATGCCGGGTCTAAATTCAGATTGCCGCGTACTCTGCTGGTGCGCATCCACTCGTTGCCAAGCGTAATGCCCCAATAATAATTTTCTCGATACTCGTCGCTTAAGCCTGCCAAAAAGCCACTTTGCACCGCTTCGTATGCCGAGTCGCTCGAGCCAATAGCAACCGGATGAATGTATTTGTTAGTGTACCCTTTTAGTTTGCCCATCACCGGTAAACCCAACAGAGCGGGTTGTTGGTAGTGGGCGTCGAATGTGCGCTCAAAGCGGGTAATTTCAGTGTTAATAGTAAGGTTGTCGGCACGGTTGGTTGGGTTTTTTATGGCCAACGATGCGCCAAATTTGGCCGTAGATTGTCGCTTAAACAGAAAGTTTTTGCTCGTTAAAAAGTAGCCAGCGCGTATGCGCAATTCAATTGGATCGTCGTCAACCAGTGTTATGATGAGCGGTTTTTTGCTTTTGGTGTTGGACAAATGGTAGGGCTGAATTTGTATTTGTTTAAATATATCAAGACTGCGCAATTTTTTGCGTGTGAGTTCTATTTTTTCTTTGTCCCACAACGCCCCCTCGTGGCAGCGAACCTCGCGCATAATGCGCTTGAAGGGCAGCTTGGTAGCTCCGCGTAAATAAACTTTGCCAAAGCGCACGCGCGGGCCTGGTTCAATATGCCAAGTGGTAAAAACGTCCACACCGTGCGGCGAAATTTTGCTGGTCAGCTCGGGGTGCACGCGTGCGTACCAATAACTATTTTGTTGAAAATAGTTTAGCAGGTACACCTTTTGTTCGTGCAGCCAATGAATGTTGAATGGTACTAAGTTATTGGTTGTGCTTTTTTGTGGGTCGGTAAAAACTGAATGTGAGGCCAAATGTTCAAAATTTTTAAAAGCAAAGCCGTGATAAAAATGTTGAGCGCCTTTTTTGATGAGCACTAAAATGGCATATGAATCGTCTTGTTGTTTAACAAAGCGTGTTTCTACAATTTCAAAATTCCAAAAACCTTGAGAAAAGTAATGGTGCTTTAGTGCTGACAGAGCAGTATCAAGGCGTTCTTGGTCAAAAGTTTTTTTCTTAAGTAATTCATTAAAAAAATGGAGTCCCTCGCGTTCTTGCTCACGCGTATCGACATTTTTTAAAAAGATATGGTTGATGTGGGTGGGGCTGCCTTCTTGAATACTAAAAACATAATCATGTTTTGGAGTTGGTTTATAAGAAATAGCTGTTTGCCAGTATCCTTTTTTGTAATATTCATGCAACAGTTGTTCGGTAATAATATCGGGAGAAAAAAGCCATTCGGGGAGATCAAGTCCAATAATATCTTCTTTAATTGCTTGATTAGAAAAAAGATGGTTGCCGGTGAAAGCGAGTAATTTTCTTTTGCCAAGCGAGATAAAGAAGGTAACAGCGACTGTATGGTTGCGGTGGTTAATAAGTCGCTTCATGCTGATGTGGCTGTCGAAATAACCCTTTTCTTGCAAATACGTACGTATCTTTTTTGCCTGTTTTTCTATTTGTCTTTTGTCGTAGTCCGTTTTTAATAAGTTTTTTTTGAAGCGTTGTAGTTTTTCTGCAAGTGCTGTTGGGGTTCGTTCGTGGGCTTGTTCTTGATCTGTTTTGATATCAAAAGAAACCTGATCAATGTGATAGCGTTTGCCGCGCTTTGTTTTGATGATAGCAGTTATTGTTTTATTCTTTTTTTCGTACACAAATTCATCGGTGAGTGTGTGGTCAAAGTACCCTTCTGCTTTAAGCTTTTGGTTAATAGCTTCAACCGATTCTTCGTGCAATGAAATATCAAAAACATCACCAGGTTGTTGAGTATAAAGATTTGTATATTCTTGTTGTCCAAAGAATACGCCTTTAAAGGTTAACTTTTTCAAAATCCAACTACTTTTGAGCGTAAACGTTAAATGTTTCCCGTTTTCATAATCGCAACAGTTGATATCAATTGCTTGTAAGCGTTCTTTGCGCATAAGATTTTTAAAAGCTTGATTAACTTGCTTGACTGAAATAAACGTGTTGGGAACAAGTTCAACTAGATGGTTAAACTCTTCACTGCTGAGTAATATGTCGGCTTGGTGTGAGAGTTTGGTTAAATAAAACGTAGCCGTTTCTTGCGGATATTGTTCATGAAAGTTTCCACCATAACATTGCTTTGTGCGGCCATGCAGCGGGAGCGTGCCCAGTGTGGCAAAAAAAATAGAAAGAATGAATAGTAGGTATTTGTACACGCAAAGTCCCGTTTTTCGGCCCATAAGGTTCCCTTGCAATACCATACTATTTTTGTAAAAATTTGTATTGTTTTGTTAGATTTCTAGGTATTAATTGGGTTTTTTTGGGTGACAAAAAGAGAGTCGAGCGTAGAATTGAAAAAAAAGGAGGAGGTCAAGAGCGTAGAGTTAATCGCCAATGATTCTGAAAACGTTGCGAAAGTCCTTTTCTTTTATCATTGGTTCTACTTGGACTTCTTCTATTTTAGATTCTGGAGTTCCTTTGTATAAAGCATCAATAAGCTCATCAAGCTTTTCAGCGATACCGCAGGCCATAATGATAACGCTATGCTTGTCTTCAGCGTTTTGTATAGTTCCTTCAATGTCATAGCGCTGAGCATGTTTTTGAACATATTCGCGATATGATGCCATTTGGACATTTCCAATGACTTTTATCTTAACACACTGCCTCATAGGAATTTCCCTTTCTCACTTTTTGCCTCCTCGCGAGAATCATGCGTAATAGTATCAGACCGAATTTTGAAAAGTCAAAAAAAAAGTATAAATTTTTTTCAACTAAGTGAAAAAAATGTTTAAAAAAAATGGCAATATGTTGCTTAATAGGAGTTATTTTTTTAATTAAATAGCTGGCGATAAAGAGCTTTGTGGTGCTCAAGCATGGCTGTTGTATCAAAATCTGTTAGGCTGTCTTGATGCTGACTAAGGCGTTGGTAGAGCGTTGTATCGTTGGCAATTGTGGCAATAATTTTGCCTAATTTTTCCCAGTTGCCTGGTTCAACTAAATAGCCATTAACGTCATCATTAATAATTTCATGAATGCCACCAACGTTGTAGGCAACAACGGGTATCTTGCTTAAGCGTGCTTCAACAACGCTGCAAGGTAAGCCTTCCCACAAAGAACTGAGTGCAAAAATATCCCATGAGGTTAACCATGGCCTTACGTCGTGTTGCCAGCCAAGAAGGCGCACTGAGTTTTGCATGTTGTTTTGGATAATCCAGTTTGTTAGTTCTTTACGTAACGCGCCATCGCCAATAATTTCCAGCTCAAGCGTGTGTTTTGTGGCTAAGGTTGTGGCGAGTTGAAATGCTTTAAGAAGATCAAAAAGATTTTTTTGTGGCTTAAAACAGGAAATAGTTCCAATGCGAAAGGGTTGCATGCGAGCAAGGCTGCGTGCAGGTATATAAAATTTTTTATATTCAACTGCGGCTCTGATAATTGAACTTTTGTTGTTAAAACCGGGTAAGCGTTTGCAGCCTTCCTCTCGATCTTTGTTAGAAACACAAATAAAGTGTGTGGTAATCAGCGCCGTTATCCATTCAAGCGCATAAATAAAAAACCAGCGTAGTTTTGGTTGATAATCATTAAAACCAAAGCCGTGTACGGTGTGGATGCGCGTTTTGATGCCAGCAAAAAAAGCTGCCCAGCGGCCAATAATACCTGCTTTAGTGCTGTGAGTGTGTACGGCGATGTTTGGATATTTTTTTTTTAGGTTGCGTAAAATGCCAATAATCCGTTTAAAATTTTTACCTTCATTGAGCAACGATTTTAGCCCAACCTCGCGTTTAAAAGAATCTAAGAGAAAAGTATTGTTGAGCTGTTTTGCGTGCGATACAAGCGGACCTTGGTCGCCTGAGATGAGGCTGGTGGAATAATTGCTGTTGTTGATGCCGTGCGCCAGAGACAAGCAAACTTTTTGTGCGCCACCAAGTTCAAGTTTGGTGACAATATAGACCACGTGAAGTGGTTGCGTATTCTTCATTACTTTCTTTCAAAAGCGTTTTAGGCGCTTATTTTTAAGATCAGCAAAAATGAAACAATCATGGCATAAATGACCGACGATTCAATAAATGTGCTCGTAAGAAGGGTAAGTTTTATCATGAGTGGGTAGTTGTTTGGTTCTTGTGCAATTTGTTGGCAGCTTTTTGAAGCCGCAAGGCCAATACCGGCCCCGGTGCCTAATGAACCAAGTCCCAGCGTGAGCGCGGCGGTTAAAATGACCGGACCTTGTGGCATAAATTCAAGACCGCGCGTTGGTACATAAAAAAGAAACATGAGAGCCAGTAGTAGGCAAAAAATAATGGGTGTTTCAATAAAAGCTTGTCCAAAGAGTGCGAAGGGGAAAATTTTGTTATAAGCATTTTTGTTGGTGCTCACTGCTGTGCATGCTGCTTGGCAAAAAATTGCTTGGCCAATTGAAGGCCCAATGCTGGCAATACCAATAACCAAGCCTGCGCCCAAGTTTTTAATACCGTCAATAATAACCATGCCTTCGTGCATATTCGTTTTAATGAGTAACGAAATAATAAACGAAAACAGTACTGGAGCTTCAATAATCGATTGGCATAAGAGCATGAGCGTTATGATTTTTTGAGCAAAAAAAGGTTGGCGACCAATGCCTTGCGTGGCAGCGCGTACTACAAAACTTGAGGCAAGGCTGGTTGAAAGGGCTGCCAAGCCAATGGCAAGACCAATACCAAGTTCAGACAAACCAACCTCCAGTGTCATGTCTTTTGGTGCGCCCAAAAGCATGAGTAGTGACATAACGAGTGCAATAACAATGCCGCTTTCAATGAGCGCTAAACCAATCAGCATTGCTTTAAACGTATTATCTCTGCCTAGTTCTTGGCGCTCCATTGCCTGGAGTGCGCTCATGCCAGCAAAGCCCTGTCCCAAGCCGCCGCCAATAGTTGCTAACCCAAGAGCTAAAATGGCTGAAAAATAATGAAGAAAATTAGGAAGCATGGTAATCACTTTCTTCTGGTTCTTGTATTTGTTGTGCGTCTGGGTCGGTTATGCCCATTGAGAGATATGTTGCAGTGAGCATGGTAAGAACAAATGATTGTATGAGTCCTTCAAAAAAGCCAAAAAACATTTGTACTCCTACCAGGGCAAAGAGCGTTATGTAGAGAATTTTGCTTAAGCGTACGAATCGGTCATTTTTGCCCAATGCGGGAAGTTTTTGTGCAATAACAGCCAGGATTATTATAATTATGGTCAAGCCAATAAAATGAAATTTTAGTTTGTTGCCAACAAATTGCATGATCATGCTAAAAATAATGCTGCCGCCCAAAATATTACCAAACAGTCGAAATGACATTGAGGCAATTTTTGCCAATTCACCTACCACGTTGATGGGCGCCAAAAAGAAGATTGGCTGTATGAACTCTTTTAAGTAGTGTCGTAAACCCTTAAATTTAATTTTATAAAACTGAACATACACAAAACTGGTAAGTCCCAGGGCAAGTGTGGTATTTAAATCGTTTGTTGACTCATCTAAAAATGGTATCAAGCTGGTAGAGCTGCAAAAAAGGGTAAAGAGAAAAAGTGACGTGATAAAAGCAAAATGGTGGTACATAAATTTACCAAACGATTCTTTGGTTAAATCAATAAAAAAGCCAATTGCTTTTTCATAAGCCAATGACACTAAGGTTGGATTGCGTTTTAAAAGATTTTTTCCTACCAGCGCCAAGGTAAACAAGATGCCCATGGCAATCCAGGTATATATGAGCGTGTCCAAATGAACATGCCAAAATGAGCCTTCAAGGCCCAAAAATTTAAAGGGGGCAATTTCTTTATACTTAAAAAGATTAATATTCACGAAAGAACCTTTGTTTTCTTGAGCGTGTAGAACCAAAAACTGATACCAAAGCCAGCAAGAAAAACCGGCAAATTAACCTGCAACCAAAAATAAAGGACCGACACAATAAGTATTAGTATAAAAAATCTTGCAACAAACAATACTAAAGGTTGTAAAAAAAAGCGAGAAGCGGCTTTGTTAGGCTTTGTTTGAAATATCTTTTGGAGCTGGGCAACAAAAAGATAGGCATAGGTAAGCCCCACTAAAAGACCAGAAACAAAAGAAATAAATAGCGTTGTTGTTGTCATAATGTACCCCAATAATGGCAAAGTGCCCTAATTCTAAAGGCTAGTATGAAAATGGCACATGTGCAAGTAAAAGAATGCATTCTAGGCCAGCTTAATAAAAATATTGCTTCTACTTATTCAATTCTATTACCATTGAAGCAATGGAGAGGGGCGAAAAGGGAATAGTATGTTTGAGGGGGAATATAAATGAAGATAATGAGACTTTGGTTGCATCTATTGTTTGCTTGTTTTTTTGTGGCCAGTTGTGGTCATTTTTTGAGTGCCTCGCCAGCAGGTGCTGTCGTTCGCAACAAGATTCCAATGAACGTTGCAGGTCAAAAGCTACAACCTGGTGCAAAATTTGCTTTGGGAGATTTGTGGAATCTGATCAACACGCGATTGTCTAAAAAGGTTGCCAACTTTATTGTGTTAGCTGGCGAAAATAAACAATTTTTCACTGATGCAGAAAGTAACTGGAGCCAAGGTGTTCAGCCAGTTGGTTCTTATAGTGCCGATAGGCTTGGTTTTTCTCTCGACTGGATTCAGCAAAATAAAGACCAACAGGTAACGTTGCAAGACGATCCAGATTTGATATCGTTACTGGAAAAAGAAAATCGTCTTGCCAGCACAAGTCAGGGTGACAAATATCAAAAAATCTTGCTTTATTTTACGATTGACATGAACGGTACTTTGTATCGACTTTATTTGAATGATCCATATCCAGCAAAAGTAGTAGCAATAGGAAATAAGACCATCAATCCAGTAAAAAATATTATCAATGCTTGGGATATTTAAGAATTTTTACATCGATAATAGTGACTAAGAGCGGCTGTGCAAACAGCCGCTCTTTGCTGTTTAATCAAGCTTTGTTGAGCAGCATCATTTCTTTCAACACGCTGTCTGGGTTAAGCGAGATAGAATCGATTCCTTGGTCAACCAAAAATTGGGCAAATTCAGGATAGTCTGAAGGTGCTTGTCCGCAAATACCAATTTTTTTGTTCGCTCGCTTGGCGCCTTGAATTGCCATAGTTAACATCATTTTGACAGCTTCATTGCGTTCGTCAAAAATGGCAGCAACTAAGCCAGAATCGCGGTCAACGCCCAGTGTCATTTGTGTAAGGTCGTTAGAACCAATGGAAAAGCCGTCAAAAAGCTTGGCAAAGTGGTCAATGAGTAAAACGTTTGAAGGGATCTCGACCATCATGTAAAACTCAAGCCCATTGGTGCCTTGTTCCAAGCCGTGCCGCTTCATTTCTGCCAGCGCCTTTTGTGCTTCGTCAACGGTGCGGACAAATGGTAGCATGAGTTTAACGTTGACCAGGCCCATATCGTTGCGTATTTTTTTCATAGCAGCACATTCCAATGCAAAGCCTTCTTGGTATTTTGCGTGGTAATAGCGTGAAGCCCCACGAAAGCCCAGCATCGGATTTTCTTCTTCTGGTTCAAAGTCTTTGCCGGCAATCAGTTTTCGGTATTCATTGCTTTTAAAATCTGACATGCGAATGATAACCGGTTTTGGGTAAAAAGCAGCAGCAATGGTCCCAGCTTCTTGAGCAAGTTTGTCGATAAAATATTGTTTCTTATCGTCATAGCCGGCCGTAAGTTGAGCAATTAAAGCCCGGTCGTGCTCGTCAGAAACCTTTTCTGGCTGTACCAGCGCCATGGGATGAATTTGGAGCGCGTTGTTAATAATAAATTCCAACCGTGCCAAGCCAACGCCTGCGTTGGGAATGTGCACCAAATTAAATACTTCGTCTGGATTGCCTACATTCATCATTAAACTAACGGGTGGATTTTTTAGATGGCTGGTCTCAATTTTTTTAATTTCAAAGTCGAAGTGTCCGACGTATACCGAACCAACTTCGCCGTTGGCGCAGTCCAGTGTAATTTCTTGGCCATCAGTAATGCGCGTTGTTGCGTCTTCTGCGCCAACAATTGCCGGTATGCCCAGCTCACGGCTAATGATAGCAGCGTGGCAAGTGCGGCCTCCGCGGTTGGTAACAATGCCGGCAGCAATTTTCATGATTGGTTCCCAGTCGGGGTCGGTCATGTCGGTCACCAAAATATCACCCGGCTGTAGCTCGTGCATTGCTTTGATATTTTTAATAATGCGTGCTTTGCCAACGGCAATTTTGCGTCCCACGCTTTTGCCTTGCACAATAATTTTTTCTTTAGAAATTTTTGCTTTATCAAGCACGTATTCTTCAAAAAACGATTGCTGCTGTTTTTGGGAATAAACGGTTTCTGGGCGTGCTTGTACAATATAAAGTTTGCCATCAAGACCGTCTTTTGCCCACTCAATATCCATTGGTGACCACATGCCGCGTTGTTCAGAATAATGATCTTCAATGAGGGCGGCTTGTTGTGCTAAGAAAAGTACTTCGTCGTTGGTTAAACAAAACTGCTCGCGTTCGTTTGCTGGTACTTCAACTTTAGCAGTTTGTTGCCCATGGTCGGCATAAATAAGTTTTTGTTGCTTACTGCCCAATCGCTTTTTTAAAATGGGCTTAAAGCCTTGTTTGAGCGTTGGTTTATGCACATAAAATTCGTCAGGGTTCACGCTGCCTTGTACTACCATTTCACCAAGGCCGTACGACGCGCTGATATAAATAACGTCTCTAAAACCACTTTCGGTGTCCAGGGTAAAAATAACGCCAGCGCTGCCTTTGTCTGAGCGGACCATTTTTTGTACGCCAATCGAAAGTGCAACGTCCATGTGGTCAAAGCCGTGGTCCATGCGATACGACATAGCCCGATCGGTAAACAGCGACGCATACGCTTTGCTGCATGCTTCAAGTAACTCTTGCTCGCCGCGAACATTTAAATACGTTTCTTGCTGGCCGGCAAAAGAATTGGCGGGTAAATCTTCTGCAGTTGCCGATGATCGTACGGCAACATCGCAGGGTGCGGGATAGCGTTTGGCAAGTGTTTGGTAGGCTTGGGATATTTCGGTTGCAAGATCTTGAGGGAGTGGAGCCTGTGCAATGAGTGTACGAATTTGTTTGCCCAGTTGCGCAAATGCTTCGAGATTATTTTTATTCAGTTGTGCGAGTAAATTTTTTAACGGGGCTTCAATATTGTTTGCTGAAAGTAAGTGGCGGTAGGCATTGGCCGTTATGGCAAAACCTGAAGGGACTTGGACCCCTTTTGTGGTCAAGCTTTGGATCATTTCACCAAGCGAAGCATTCTTTCCTCCAACACTATTGAGGTCTTTTATACTAATCTCTTCGAATAATTTTATAAATTTCATAAACTAATATCCCTGGCATAGTTTTGGGGTGCCGCATCTGATTCATAAACTCGTGGCATTAGAGTAGACGATTGAGCTTTATTTGAAAATAAAAAGGATAACTATGAAGCAAGAGGCTGCAAAAAACTTAGTTTTTGTCATGTACGATGGCATTAAGAACTCGGTTTTTCAAAGTCAGGTACTACATCCTTTAATGCGATTGCTTGAAGCTGATCATCAGATGCACATTACGCTTGTTTCGTTTGAGCATAAGCGCCCTTCTAATCAAGAATTAATAACGATTATTCCTGCGCATGACCGCTTGCACTTTGTGCTGAGCCGGCGGTTGCCATTTGTGGGTAAAGTTGGTTTGCGGTTTGCGGCTTACCAATTTGGAAAACTTTTAAACGTAGTACAACCTGACGAAATTATTGCGCGCGGGCCCTTGTCTGGTTTTGTGATGATGCAGGCGATGCGTACAATTATGAGACGACAAAAAGAACAGCACGCTGAGTTGGCAGTGCCCAATGTTACCGTGCAGGCGCGGGGGTTGTGCGCTGAAGAGTATCGCTATGATCGTTCGTTTAAAAAAAGTTCTTTCTTAAAGCGCTTATTTTACAAATTTATGTATGCACGTTTAGACAGTGTTGAGCGTGCTGTTTTTGGTAAAAAATTAGGTTTTGAAAAAATTATGATTGAGGCGGTAAGTCCAGCACTCAAAGATTATTTGGTCGACCGTTTTCAGGCAGATCCTGAAAAAATACTGATTGCGTCAAAAGATATTCCGCACGTTTTAGATCAACACACCGTTGCGCAATGGCGCCGCGATGTACGCCATCAGCTAGGTATTCCTGACGATGCGGTTGTGTATTGCTACAGCGGTTCATTTAAGCCGTGGCAATGTGCACCGCAGACCGTGCAGTTTTTTACCGAACAGTTGCGCACTGACGCAAAGAGTTTTTTGTTAGTGCTTTCGGGGGATCATGAAATCTTTAGAAAAGAGTTGCTAAAGTCGCAAGTACCGGTTAACCATTTTGTAGTACTTTCAGTTGGCGCAACACAACTTTACCGCTATTTAGCAGCAGCCGATTTTGGCCTGCTTTTTAGGGAGCACGATGTGATCAATTGGGTTTCACGTCCCACCAAAATGCTTGAGTATCAAGCGGTTGGTTTGCCGGTGCTGCACAACAATACCATTGCTTGGCTTAATAACAACAAGACTCAGCGTGGCGCACGGGCTCTTTAGCTTTGCAAGCGTTGCCAAATTTCAAGTAATTCAACAAAAGAAATTTGTTGAGCGCGTAACTTGAGTGTGGCTTCGTCAAACTTTTCAAGCGCATAATGAGCTTGTTTTAAATTGTTTGCCAGCGTGCGACGTGGTGAAGCAAAGCAGAGCTTGGCAAATTTCCAAAACGCTTCTTCGTTCAAGATTGGGGTTACCGCTGCCTTTGGTTTGAAGTACAAAAGACGTGAGTGAACTTTTGGCGGTGGCGTGAATGCTTCTGGTTCAACCTTTTCCATCAAAGCGACTTCAAAGTGGTGTTGCAGTAGCAAGCTAGTGGGGTTGTAGCCTCGGCCTTGCTTGGCAACAATTTTTTGAGCAACCTCTTCCTGAATCATAACAACGCCTTCGTTAATAAACTGCTTATGTTTTACGAAGGTAAAAAATATGGGAAAGGTAATTTGGTAGGGCACGTTTGCAAGAACTACCCATGGCGCTTCTATTTGAAATTCTTCTTGTGTGATTTCAAGAAAATTTTTGTGCCTGATCTCAAGGCGCGGGTCGCTAATTTTTTTGCGCACCACTTCAATCCATTCAGGGTCAATTTCATAACAGATCAATTTTTTGCAGCGTGTTTGCTCCAAAATAGCGTGCGTTAAAAAGCCATCGCCGCAACCAATTTCAAGAACGGTTGTTTCTGGCGTTACCTTTACGGCGCTGATCATGTTGTCTACCGTAGAATTTTTGCGCAAAAAATGCTGACCAAATTCTTTTTTCTTGCGAGGTTCTTGTCGCTGATTTTTGAAGAAGTTTTCTTTGAATGGGGTTCTTTTGCTCATGGGCCTTTGTTTTCTTAATGAGAAGCTGGTAAAGTGTAAGTTAAGCATATTTTCAGTATAAATGCAAAAAAGGCCCTATTTTTCGCTCTTTTTTGTATAAAAGGATGGTTATGAAAAAGTTGTTATTTTTGCTAGTGCTCAGTTTTTCTTATCTTCAGGTCAGCGCGGTTGACCAGTATTCAACACTTACTCAGTGGTCTACTGCCTGCTTTGAAAAGCTCCCAGAGTACGATCATTCCTGCCAGCGGGAGGCAATGGCCCCCGGTGCGAATTTGGCAAAAATTTACCAAACGCCACTGACTGCGAAACAATTCAAACAAAAAATGCATGAGTTTGTTACAGCCAGTCAAAAAGAGCTTCAACAGCAAGATTTGTGGCTTGGTGGCAATGCACCACAAGACAGCCTTTTTGATGTTACCCTTGATCACTCACATGAGTTTGAGCATGCATATATTCAAAAGTTAGTTATCCCTGCCCAGAGCAACGTCTGTTTTATGGGCGATTATCACGGTAGCATTCATTCACTTTTGCGTAATATTTGGCGTTTGGTAGTAGCTGGTTATCTTAACGATAACTTTACATTGAACGATGACGTTTATCTGATCTTTTTGGGTGATTTTGTAGACCGTGGGCGCTATGGCGCTGAAGTGTGGTATACATTGATGCAGCTCAAGTTGGCAAATTGGAACAAGGTGCACTTGGTTCGTGGTAACCACGAAACGTGTGGCATTAGTGAACGTTTTGGCTTTTTGGGGTGGGGTGCTAAAAAACAGCTGGGTGAGGTGTGCAATAAGTTTGAAGACCAGGCCGAAAAGAAAAGATTCGAGCACGGCGAGGTTGGTAAGAAAATTTTGAATTTATATCACTTTTTGCCGTTCGCTTTGTTTTTGAGCGCTGGTTATGAGTTTGTGCAGTGCTGCCATGCTGGCATTGCGCTCAACGACGCTGGTAATGATTTTTATGATGTAAACTCTTTTTTACGATCAGACAAAATTTTTACCACAATTTCGAGCAAACAAGAAGGTTTTCAGTGGAGTGATTTTGTGCAAGAGTTTTCGATGTGGCAAGCACCTGCTGGTTGGCAAGCTGGCGCGCGTGGGACCCAATTTGGTGTTACTGCTGACGTTAGCGCTGCGCATATTTATTTAAAAAAGAATAATTTAAAAGCATTTTTCCGCGGCCATCAAGATCAGTCGTTTGGCTGTAAAATGCTTTTTGAAGATGCGCGCGATGTACTAAAAGTTCTTGATAAAGGGGCTTATCCAAATGGTCCTTATCATTGGCAGCATGTTGTCTCTGGTATTGATCGTTATGATTCTCGTGGCTTTCTCATTAACAACTATGCCCCCATTTTTACGTTTACGTCGGCTTCTGAAGGCCAAGGTTTGCCCTTTGACTGTTTTGGCCTTGTGCACGTTGGCGATGGTTGCTATGAAAATTGGCGCTTAAAAGTTTGTGAAACAAGTTTATTGCCTGAGCGTAATGGCAAGTTTGTTGCGCTTGGCCAACCAACCAATGATTTGTTGAATACTCGATCCATCTGTGATCAGTTTCTCAAAGTTCAGTGGGTAACTTCTCCCTTTGCCCGTTTTCAGCATCAAGCAATTTTTGAAAATATATTTAAAAAGAGCTGTTTTTTTGACTTTGCCTGAGCAACAGGATACAATTTTTGAATAAGTATCATTACTTAGTTCTTTGAAAAACAAAAACGTGGGGGCGTAACGGTCTCGACGTGGTATTTTGTGTTTTGAGTGCATGCCGAGTTTTGTATGTGAGCTCGTTAAAAAACATCCAAAAACCAATAAGTGCAACATCTAATGTTGTCGCTTTTGCTTAGTTACTAAGTAAAAGTCTTGTGGATCGAGCGTGTCTATCAGTAAGATTCACTCGTATTAAAAAGATAGAACCCTTGCGTAAGATTTTTTAGTTTCGTAACGCAATTGTACACTAAACTGGCTTTTACGCTTAACTATGCTCCAGAGGGGGCGTAAGAGTATAATCAGGAGAGACGCATGTGGTGCTTAAAATTCCGAGTGCTGCGGACATGGGTTCGACTCCCATCGCCTCCACCAGCCTACGCTTTCGCTTTGCTCCTAGCTCCGGCTGGCAGGCCCGCCTTTTTTAATGATTTATAAGTTATGAATCATTTGGCTAGGCTGGTTTGAGTGTTTTGTTTCTTAATCTCTAATCAAATCCATTAAAAACGATTGCATTGCTTTGCCTTCAGACAAACTTTTGAGTGCAATAATCTGTATATGCCAAAAGCAAAAAAGAGTTCCAAACCAAAACGTAAATAGAAAAACGAACGAGCAATAATCATATTCTTTTGGTATGAAGCGAGGAATATGTGTTAGTGCCCAAAAGCTGCCAAGCAAAAAAATTACGAAAAAAGCAGCAAAGAGAATGGGTACTGTTATTTGCCACACAACTGAAAGTTTGAGTTTGCGGGCGTAGTGCAGCATGTTGTTGGTGTTTCTTTTCTTAAAAAATAACATATCAATCCAAACAGCAACAATAACAATTAATGGAGAGAAATTACGAAATCCAAGGCTCCATCTGAAAAAAATAATCGAGCCAACAATAAAAGTGCACGCTGCAAAAAGTGGCAACGACGATAAACGCTGTTCTTGTACTGCCCCAAAAAGATATTCACTCGTGTACCATAAACTTTGTTGTAGCGCCAAAAGCGTTGCGCTAATTATTGCGCCAAAAAATAAACACCAGCCAATCATGCCCAGCCACTCAACAGGGCTGAGATTGGCAAAGCCGTGGTCCATACCAACGCGCAGTGCAGTTCTGATAGAGCTCCATCCAATGGTATTTTCTAGCCCCCACACAAGGCCGGTAGCCCACAAACTTGTGAGAAACGGCAAAATAAGGTAGTTGGGGTTTGAAAAAAATGTTTTAAAAATGGCCCAGAAAAAGCGTGTGCCTTTGGACATATCTTTCGCGATACTCATACATTAATCTCCTGTAATTATTAAGCTAATTTTGCTAATTCCTGTGTCAAATCTACTAATTTTGTTTTGAGTGTGGCAAGCGCGCGTTTGAGTTGGCTCATGCCGCCCTTGAGTGGCGCAGGCGTTGGTAACTTGTCTATGTATTTTTCGTTAATTTCATAAAAAAGCAGGTAGGTTTCTTTGCCGTTCACTATCTTTTGAATATCTGCAATAGGCCCAGTGACTTTTTCGTCGTGGTACTTGAACCAATTGGTGCCGTCCAGGCAACCGTACGCGCGGTACTCGCCACCACCGGCCCCTCCGCGATGGCAAATGAAAGCAACTAAGTTGTAGGTGATTGGTGTTGAGACACCAATTTCTGTACCAATTTGTAGCGTGAGTGGTACGTTAATTGCCGTATTAATTTTTTTGATAGTTGTGCCTGTCCATTCATATTTTTTAAAAGCGAAAATAAGATTTTTTCCCGATGATAAGAAGCTTGTTGTTTTTTCAAGTTTAATACTTGTACCACTCGTGTCTTTGTCATCAATATATTCTGTGGCAAAGAATTCTGTTAGACAATTTGCTAAAGTTTTTAATTTTTGCCCTGATTGATTTTTAACTGGCAGAGAAATAATTGTTGCCGGTTCATATTTTGGTGCACTGATTTTTGATGTGTGTTCATCTTTGATGGTGCTTTGCAAGATTGGGAAAGAGAATATGATTTCTTGAAAGGGTTTTACGCTGCTGTGTATAGTATCCCAAATTTCTTCGTCTTGCGTGTCAAATTTAAAATCGGGTAGATTGAGGGGTGAGTAGAAAAGCGTTGTAAAAAATGGTTTTTCTATAATTTTTTTCTTTTTTAATATTGTTTCTATAGATCCTTTGTAACGATTAGTTTCCATTATTCTGCCAAAAAATTTGCTAATAAATTCTTCAGCATCCTCTTGAATGTTATTTTCATTAAGCTTTAAAATTTTTCTACATGCTTCGGCAAATTTATTTGGATTAATAGCATCTGAGATAGGCTTTCCAAGATCTTGTGTTATGTCGTAATACTGCTTCCAAAGGGATTTAGGTGGGTATGCGTTCTTATTTCTTTCAAGCCACTCGTTAAAGTACGTTAAATGCGAAAGCGCTTGTACTGAAGCATTTAAAAAGCGCGTGTTACCAACATTAATTAAGCCTCTATTTTTTTTGGGGGGCGTTGATGGCTTTGGTGGTTTTGGTGGTGTGGTTTTTGAAGGTGGGGGGGTGATGGTTGAAGGAGGAGTCTTTGAGGGAGGAGTGGTACTTGGCGGTGTGGTGCTAGTTGAAGTTGGTGCAAAAAATTTAAATGAAAAAACTTTCCCTGGTTGTTGTTTAAGTGGTAATCTCTTTTCGTCACTTATATCAATTTCATAATAAAGTGTGTAGGTTCCTTGTGTGTTAAGTATCGATTCAATGTTGGTTATTGGTCCGCTGACTGAGCTATCGTTGTAACAGTACCAGTCTTTGCCATCAAAGCAGTAGGCGTAGTAGTGTCCACCTCCTGGGCCGCCGTGATGATATCCAAAACCGACGAGATTGTAGGTGATTGGCGATTCAAGAGCGTGTTCTTCTTGGAGTTGTAATGACAAAGGAGCTTCAATGATGTTGTTAAGTTTTATTGCTCCTGTTGAGAAACTCCAAAATGATCTTTGGTAAGAGAATATAAGGTTATGTGGTGGACTTTGAAAGCTTATTTTTTTCTCTGCATCAATGTATGAGATGCATTGTGAGCAATACCACTGATTGTGACCGTCCATTTTTTCGACTGATAGGTATTCATCGAGGCATTGCTGGAGAGAGTCGTAATTAGTACCTCCGGGATTTCTGATGGGAAGTTGCAAAAATTTTGTACTTTCGTGCTTGGTCGTTGAGTGTAGTTTTTTGTCCTTGTGGTGCCATGTTGTTATGGTCAGCAGTGGAAAAGAGCTTACAAGGTCTTGTAGTTTAGAAATATCTTTTTCAAGACTGGTCCAGATTGGTGCATTGCTTGCAAGAAGTTTATAGGTATTTTTTTTTTGCTTTGCAGTGAATTGGGATGTATCTTGAAATTTATTACTGTTTTTTAAGCGGGAGTTGATTTTTTTTATGTCGTAGGGATTGATTCTGAGGTATTCAATGAATTGTTCAATGACGAATGGTAGCGCTCCTGCATGTGCTAGAGTTGTTTGCAAGTTGTTGGTGTATTGATTGTTGCTATTGATGTTATCAATAAATTTCGTGAAAAACTCTTCAGTATCTTCTTGATTATATCCAGCATTCAACCCCAGGGTTGTTTTGGAATTTTCTGTAAATGATTCTGGATCCACTGCAGACGTATCAGGTTTTCTTAACTCTTCAACAAGATTGACGTATTGTTGAGCCAATGATCCTGGTTGATAGGCTGTAATATTTTTTGCAAGCCATTCATTAAAAGGTCTTAAGTGTGACAATGGTTGTAGGGCGGTGTTGAGAAAGCAGGTATTCCCTTTGTTTTCTAACCCTCGGTTTTTGCCTTCCAAAGAAAAGCTAGCCAATAGCACCACACTTAGTGCCAAAATCTTCTTCATTACTACTCCTTATTTACGAAATTCTCAGATCATTGAGAATCAAATTTAAATTGAATAGGGCTTGAAGGAGATGGTGGAGACTGATCAAATGAGTGAAACTTCTTTTCTTCCATATGCAAAACGCGTTGTGGAAAGGCAAAGTGAATGCCTTTTTCTTTGAAAGCCTTAAAAATTTCTTCACGAATGGTGCTGGCAATAGTCCACTGTTCCTTCACGCGGCGTGTGCTAATAAACGCACGGGCTAGAAAGTATAATGCACTCTCTTCAAAATCTTCCAAGCGAACAATTAAGCGTGGAACGCGCAATATTGTTGGGTTGCTTTGAATAACTTCGGTAATAATATTTTTGGTGAGGTCGGGGTCAGATTTGTAGTCAACGCGTATTTTAATATCAAAGCCGGTGGCAAAGCGCCCTTTGCTCCAGTTATCTACTTTTTTAGCAATTAAATCTTTGTTCGGAATAATCATGGAATGATTGTGAATATTAACAACCGTTGTGGTACGTGCATCAATTTTGTGTACGGTACCTCGGGCCTTTTCATTATCATCAAGCATGATAAAGTTGCCAATTTCAATAGGTCGTTCGATGAGCACCAAAAAGCCTGCAATGTAGTCGGCAGCCAAGTCTTTTACTGCAAAACCAGCAGCAACCGAGAGTAATGTACCAACGTACCAAAACATGTTTTCAAGATGGATAAACATAAAGCCAAGCACCGATGCTGACAAAATAATTGCATAGTGCAAAATGCGCGAGTAGGTGTTTTGAGCACCTGGTTCAGTTCGTAAAATGTCGAATAATTTGTTTAAAACAAATTTGTGCAAGAGTGATGAGGCAACAAAGCCGCCAACAATAAACAAAATGAGTTCAACAAGTTGTACCAGTCCGAGTTTATGTTCGGCGCCAACTGGGATTACCAACTCGGAAGAAAAGAGGCGCCATAGGTCTGCAGGTGCGTAGGCAAAGCCCCAAATCCGTGCAACTAAAATGAAGGTTACGATAGTTAGTGTTAGAAAGCTGAAAATTACGACGAAGCCGTAATATGTTTTGGCATGTTCAAATTTGTCGATAATTTCTTCTTCTTCTTCTTTCATAAACAAGAAGACCGAGTACTTACGAATGTAGTAGTGCGTAATAAATAAGGCCGAAATCAGGAGTGCTGTTGAAGGGACTACAAAGGCCAAGAACCATGCCAAGTTGGAATAACCAATGTACGGGTTAGACAAAATGAGCAAGCTCATGATAAAGAAAAATACTGGATAGTAGTGCGCGTCAATTTGTTGTTTGATCCAAATCAAGAAGGTATATCGCTCTGGAATAAGGCGTAATACGTCTTCTTTACTAAAAAAAAGTAGGACAGTAATAACTAAAACAAGTGAGTAAGCACCAATAAGCACGGCTGGAAAGATGGTTGGTTGGTCTGGATAATAACTTAAAAACGCGCGTCTGAGTGGTAACAGCGTTGCTGTTGAATAACAAACAAATGTGATGAGGAGCAAGAAGCGGTCTTGTAATTTTTCGGCAAAGAAAAAGAAGCTGAGGCGGCGGTTGAGCTCTTTTAAGCTGACTAAAAGCTCGCGTGACAAATAAACAAAAATAGGGATGGTGAGTAAGTAAAACATTGAGATATAGTATGGTTTTGCAAAAAAGCTTATGGTAGAAAAAATGAATTTAAAATCAAAAATAATATGCACATAAATAAAGAGCCAACCAAAAATAAGGCCCAAATGCTCCAAGCCAAACTTGATGAGCGAGATGGCAATATTGAGCGAGAGAAAGCCTATGTTTTTGCGATCGCCAGTTAAGCGAATAGTGGCACGCTTGAGCATGAACTGCAAAATAATTTTAAGACATGCGTAAATAAATAGAAAGAAAAACAAAAAGAAGAAGAGTGCCAAAATATCATAAAAATTTATTGTTTTTATGGCAGCAAGCAAAACGGAAGGTCCAAGATATTGCGGCGTGTCCCAGAAAAATTCTTTGAAAAAATTTTCTGCTTCAAGTAACGAGCGCTTAAAATCTTCAAACGAAATTGCTTTTGGTGAGACTTTCCATAAACCTTCATAATTTTTGCGTCGTTCAATAGTTTCAATAATCAGAGCGTATTGATGGTTGATGTCTTCTTGTCTGCCAATTAATGCAGAAACAACAACGAGATACTCATTGCTTAAATCAACTTGCTGTTTAAGAAGTTGTTTAATTACTGCCAGGCGTTTGATTATTGTTTGGAGCGCAAGCGCTTGGTCTTTGAAAAGCGTGTCTTTTTTTTCAAGAAGCTTATTTTTTTCAAGCTTTAAAACTTCTTTTTTGCGGCCAACATCGAGTTGTTTAATGCTAATCTTTTCCCGCTCTTTTTTGTATTCTTCCAATGTTTGAGCAGCAACATTTTTTAGATTTAAATATTTGTTTAAAAACTCATCAAGATCAAGCTTTTGTGTAGAAAGCTTATAGCGAATATCGACCAGTTGATATTGCAGATCCTTGAGCTGTGTTGCTTGGGCTGCTAGCAACTTTTTGCCTTCCAGAAGTTTTATGTCTTTTTCTAAAACCGCATACTGCGTGTTAATGCGGTGTGATTCGCTTTCAGTAAGGTAATAATTAAGGGTATCTTTTTTGTCATCGGGAAAACTATTGAGTTTGCGTCTGAAGGTGTCTTGCTGAATACTTAGGCGCCCTTTTTCTGTTTCTTTTGGTTTGATTTTTTTGTCGAGCTCGTCGCGCTCTTTACGCTCTTTCTGTTGCGCTTCATCAAATTCTTTTTTTGCAAAATCGACGTCACTGAGTGTTAAAACCAGCAAATCTTCAATAATGGCCAGTGTTTCTTTTTGTTTGATATGCTGATGTTTAAGAAGGTCTATTTCATTTTCTTTGAGCCGAACTTCTTGTTCAATAAGCTTTATTTTGTTTTCGGTGAGGCTGATTTTTTCTTCAAGAAGGTTGTTTTCTTGATTATATAAATCTTCGGTGTCCTGAATTGGAATAACTAAAGAATCTTTTTTGTCGCCAACTTTTGCTTCGGCAACCACCTTGTCGCGTTCTTTTATATTAATTTCAACTTGCTTTTTGAGCGAAGTAATGAGTTCGCGTTCTTTGTTTTTGAGCTTATTAGAATCTTCTTTCTTTTTTTCTTCTTCGGTTATTTCTTGCCATGTGTCGGCTGCTTGTTTTTGTGCAGTGCGCAGCTCTTGCCACGAATAAACCGTTTTAAGTCCTTGTGCGCGAGGTGTTTGCAAAAATTGGAGTGTTTTTTCAAGTACTTGAATATTCTTTTCGTACGTTTCCTCAATATTTTTTAAGGTGTTTTGAATAAGAATAAGATGTTGTTTTTGATTGGCAAAAACATCCATTTTTTTATTGATATAACTTAAAAATTCGGGCGATTGTGGCGTTGCTTTTTGTTTTTCAAGTTCGGCCATATCTTTGGTAATAGCATCAATTGACTGTGCTATTTTCTTGTTTTTTTCATTGTTGGCTTTTTTAAATTCTTCAAGTTCTGTACTAACTTTTTTGTGTTGTTTTTTTTTGGCGTCTTTTTCCGTTAAAAAAGGAAGGCGCGTTTGTTTTTGTGGCGTAAAAAAATTCATCATTGGACAAAGTGGCGTGTCCAAAAAGATAAACAAAAGCGAAAGAACAATAATTTTTGCGCGCATGGTTTTCCTTTTTTTTAACTCAAATACATAAATTTTATTGTTTTAAATAAATTAAAACAGGGATGCGTACGAAGATAATTTTTTATACTGTTAGTTATGTTACCTAGATCGTTTGAATCAAACAATGCTAAAGTTTGTTTTAATCCTTGTTTAGATTCATGTGCCAGGAGGTTTGGTAAGATACTGATTATTTCTAAAAGCTGAGCGTTGCGTAAAATTTTTTCGTCGGTGTTGCCTGTTGTGTGCAGCAAGTGCAAAATGCACAGCATTTTTAGGAGTGATAAATCATTCTGAAAAAGCTCTTTATAATCAAGCACTGACAAATAATGTGCCAAATGCATAAAGTTATTTTCGGCAGGGCTTTGGAGCGGAATAATGTAGTAACAAAGCTCCAAAAGATGGTGAACCCAGGTGATGTCATCGTTTGAAGCGATTGACGGCAGTGCCAAGATGGTAACATTGTTGGTACTGTAGGCATGTTCGCCTCGCGCTTGGACGGTGAGAGAGACCAGCATGCCGGGCCAGAGTTTTTCGCAAGAGGCTTTATTGTTAACAAAAATGCTTATTTTGCCCAAAGGTGCCGTAAGTAAAGATATTTTTGGTTGAGAAGGTAAGAACTTTTTAATGACAAAACCAGCAATGGTGGCGTCTTTGGGCATGGGGCTTCCTTGGGGTGTTTTTGTGCTACTACTCTCATACTATACCCGCAATCGTATAAAATTGGGCGCTTATTATGCAATATTTGTTATGAATTTTCTATGTTGGCGTACTGGCCGCTTTTTTTTGAACAAAAAACAAGCAAGCAAAAAGCCTATCTTCTAGCGTTCTTTTTCGGGATAATTCTTAACACTTGACTAAATTATTTACTATTTGGCTATAATTTAGTTAGATAGGCTTATAATTAAGTAAAATTTTACAAGGGGTTGGTTATGCTGCATGGATTAATTTGGCTCATGGTAAGTTTGGGGGCGGCCAGTGTACCCGTTTCAGTACACGGTTTTTGTATCGACAAGCCCCAGGTAATTAAGCGTTTTGATCATGTTCCAGGACAAGATACGCTTGCACAGGTAATTAAAAAGTCCTTTGCTCCTGTTGCCGAACCATTAGTTGGTAGAGTTACGGTGCTTACTGATCCAATTTCATTGCAAAGGGCTGCTCAAGATACACTGACGTATATGGAAAAGTATGCGATTACACATGCTAAGTTGTTTGGTTCGCCTGCCTTTGCCAGTCATGTTGCATCGGCCAAAAAAGCACAAGAAACCTTGAGTTATCTTGTGCAGCTTATTGAGCAGGATAAAAAAAAGGGTGTGTTTAGAGTGTGTGACCCTAAATTTTTGAATAAAAATTTTTCTTTTCATCGGTGGTCTGGCGATGCCGGTGGGGCTAAGCAAGATGGCGACTATTTTATGTTAGACGGAAAGAAGAATTTTACGCACGAAGTTGATGGTAAAATTAGATTAACACATTATGCCATTTATAACTTTTCGGGTAGTTATGTAAAAACTAAAGAGCATACGCATGCATTGTATGGTTTGACCAGTGAGGCTATACCACCCTGCTCAAAACATGAAATTTTTGCAGGAGCATTGGAAGCTGATGAATATAAAGATGTTGTTAAGCCTCTTGTTTGGTTTACCAAAAAAGCTGTGAGTGAAGCCATGATGCAGGGAACTATTGTGGCACATATGCCAGATGGCCGTCAGCGTGTGTTTATGATTCATAAAAATAATAAAATACGCTATCAAAAGAAGCTTAAGCGAAGCGGCAAAAACCAAACCTATTGGTTTTTTCAAGAAGCTGATGCACAAGCCGCGCCAAAATATATTAAAAAATTTAATTATCGAGCTAATGTTGTTTTTGCTGGAGATATAAAAACAATTGGGTTAGGTAAGCTAATTGCCATTAATTACACAAACACGCTTACTGGCAAGCGAGAAATTCGTTTAGGGGTATTGGCTGACACGGGTGGTGCGTTTACCGATAATCTTTATCAACTCGATCTTTTTGCCGGTATTTACAGCAGTAAGACGGCGCTTTATTTTCATATGAAGCAAATGCCTAATGTGACCGAAGCCTTTATTTTGTCTAAAAAATAAGAAATTAGTTGTAAAAAAAGCCCCGAATTTCGGGGCTTTTTTTAGTTTTAGATCAGGAATTTTTACCAGGCATAGTTCATCGTCAAATGAAATTCATGTGCCGATTCATTTTGACTCTTTTTGCGATCAAGCTTGAAGCCCCAGTCGATCTTTGCAGGGAATGGGTTAACCAAATTCAAACCAAAGCCAACTGAATGGCGAGGCTGAAACTTGTCGCGCTTGATGTAGGACGTATCAGGAATGTCGTTTTTTGGGGTGTCCCAACCGCAACCAGCGTCGTAAAAGAAATGTGCTTTCATTGAATAGTCTGGGATAAGAGGAAAAATAAGCTCTGTGCTAAACAAGAAGGCATTTTGTGCGCCTAAAGGACTACCTTCTGAAGTGTCGCCAGCTTCTTTCCATGCTGGGCCTGCGCCACCAAATACGTGACCACGAATGGTGTTTTGACCGCCCATGTGGAACAATTCTTTGTATGGTGTAAGTTTTGTGTGGCCGCCTAGTGAGCGAACGGCACTTAAGCGCATTTGTGTGCCCAGTACTAAGGTATCTTTGCCAATCAGTGCTGTGTAACAGCTGGCGTGAGCTTCACCCTTTAAGAATGCAAATTCGTCATTTAAACCAGGGAGCGCTGTTTTGGTGGTGATAGTAAGCTTGTACCCTTCGTTTGGATAAATCTGATGATTACGCGTGTCTTTGATCAAATCAAGGCCTAACCAATTGAGCGTTCCTTCTTGGAAAGAACGGTTTACGATAGGCGCAAACGTTGCGTCAGTAGTGGTAATTTTGTTTTTGTTGCGAATATTTTCTATACCAATATCCAGCAAGAGCTGCAGGCGCTTGTCAATTTGTGGCATTCTGAAGCCAAACCGTGTATGTCCGCCGGTTACAATTTGGACCGGTGAACGGTTAAGGCTGCGCCATTGTTCGTATTCGTCCCAACGTTTATAAAAGTAAAACGCCCCAGAAATATTGGAATCAAAAAGATAGGGATCTATAAAACGCAATTCAAATTTTTGAAAACGTCGTCTGCTTGCTTGCACTAAGCCGCCAACTTCCCAACCAAGTCCAAACAAGTTGCTTTTTTCAAGAACCAACATGCCGCGCAGCGATGGGCGTGGGTTAAAGCGGTCGGTACCGTAACTCATTTGGAAGTTAAAGCTACCGGTTTTTGCTTCGCGTACGTTCATTTCAAGATCTGCTAATTCGTCGGTGATGCGGTGAATTTTCCAGTTTACGCCATCGCGTTCAAAAAAGCTTAAGTATTCAACGCTTGCTTTTGAGCGCGTTAATTTTTTAGACGTAATCATTTCGCCTTCAACAAGGTCCAATTGGCGGCGAATAACCTTGTCTCGTGTAGCATGGTTACCGGTAATTTCTATGCGATTAACATACATTTGTTTGCCGCGGTCAACGTTGAAAACAATAGCAACTTCTTTGGTATCTTCATTTGGCTTAACTTGTGGATAGACGTCAGCAAAAATATAGCCCTTTTCTCCCCATAGCTCGCGCAGCTTTCCAATCGTTTTTATCAATTTTGATTGAGAAAATGGTTCGCCCTCTTTAATGTCTATGTAAGGCTTTAACTCATCGTCTGAAAATACTTCATCGCCATGTGCGCTTACTGAGCTTACCGTAAACAAGTCGCCTTCGCTGATATTAAAGGTAATCGAAACATCCCGTTTATTTGGTGAGAAGTCGACGTCGGTTTTCGTTACTTTTGCAGTTAGATAACCATGATCGCGATAGAAATATTCAATACGGTGCTTGTCGGCATCGAGTTGCTCTTCGCTATAACTTCCCGCTTGGTCCATAAAGCCCAAGAGCCAGTTTTCTCGCGTGAATAATGGTTTATTGAGTCGGTTAGCAGCTATTTTGTCGTTACCTTTAAAGTTAACAAACTTAACTGATGAGGTAGGGCCTTCGTGAATAGTCAGCTCTGCCGTCATTTTATTAGGATTTTTTTCGTTGGGTGTCAGTTTGGTTTCGATAGTTACAAAGTGCTTATGTTCTTCAACATACATTTTTTTAATTTGTTCGCAGATTCCTTTGAGCGTTTCTTCATCGATGGCAGTTATTTTTGCGCTATCGATTTTTTCTTTAATTTTTTTTGTTTCAAGCTTTTTATTGCCTTTGATGTGCAAATCTTCTAAAAGCTTCTTTTCTTCAACAGTAACAATCAAAACCATTGATTCACTATCAATTTCTTCGCCCTCCAGCTTTATTTTTCTGAAGTGGCCCAGGGCGTAGAGGTTATTGATGGCAAGTTCACTTTTTTGAGCATCAAAAACATCGTTAACGCGGTAGGGAATACTGTTCAGAATAAGCTCTTGTTTTACCGTTTTGTTGCCTTCAACGATAATTTCTTTGATAGTATAAGTTTTCGTAGCATGTTTGCTTGGGCCGTGTGCGTACACTTTTTGCGTAGTGATTGGGCAAAAAAATGCAATAAGAGCGCTTACTACAAACATCCTCGACATGCGAGAAATCATGAACTTTCTCCTTGTGTAGCCAGAATGGTGTTTCATTTTTTTATTAGTGATTACATCCTTAGACAACTAGGAATTCATGATACAATGTGGATAAAAAAAAGCTATTATTTTTTCTGTCCAATACTACATGAGATGACGATAAATGGCCTCAAAGCCTGTTGGCTCAGACAGATCGGGTGGTTCCCATTTTTTAAATTCTTCTTTTATTGCTTCAATTAAACTCATTGGCATACAGATGCTACTTTCAGAAAATGTTTGCTGATGCCGGTGAAGCACGATGTGCAATAAATTATTTTTTTTACTGATATTAATGTCGACATCAGTGAGTGTTGGTTTTTTTCCAAGAACATTGAGCAGCATTGGCATAAGGACCACAGCGGGCAGTGGTGAAAGGAAAAAAGTGTTTGGATCATTATCTGCTGGTTTCCAGGTTATAAACCACAATTCTTTGTGTGTTGGATCTTTAGTTTTTCGTGTAAAAATACTACTTAGAGCTTCTAGCCACGATGATTTTTTTCCTTCTGTTTGCGGTTGTTCTGTTGATTGACGATCACACATAATTTTTACTTGTGTAATCTTTTTTGCTGCCTTGTTGATAATTGATGTGTGAAAACGCTGGTTGCTGTAATATTGCTTGGTGGTAAACCAATCGATTTGTTGGATAATATCTTCTGACGAGTAGAAGTTATAAATTTTCTTAAAAATATTTGAAAGAGCAAAATATTCAGTTTCAGGTTGAATTGGGGTTCCCAGCAAAATGAGCTCATCAACAACTAAATTTTTGTTAGTTGGTAGGTAATCGAAGAGTTTTTGGCCTTTTTTACTAAAAGCATTTTCTTGAGTTGGCAACTGGTTAATAAGTAAAAACATCTCTTTAAGTGACTCATGTTCTTCATAAATGGGAGAAAATGCTTGCTCAGGCTTGTAAGAGCTGGCGTTTAAGATCTTTGCAATACCGCCAAGGTTAAGCGATAGGTTGCCGCCGTGACTGTGAGCAATAATTCTAATATTTACTTTAAGGCCTTCTTTGCTTAATCGTTCTTGTTCTTCGGCCAAGCTGTTATAAAAACGAATTGCTTCAGAGCGTCTGCGCTGTTGGCTCATCAGTCCGCTCCAGCCAAAAGTATAAAAAAGATTTTTTTCTTTGCCTGCGGTCGCATGCTGGGCAATTGTTTCGTAAGCTTGCGATAAAGGAAATGCGGCAAAGCGGTCGCTGGTTGAAAGATTAACATCAAGGGTTGTTGGTATTGCTACCAGGCCGCGATTTAAAATAAATTGGTCCTTAAAAAAATAAGGATCTTTGCGCATCTTTTTATTTACCATACGGTAGCGACTATCTTTTAGATCATCGTCCAAAACCTTTTTTGCGCTTAAAAGGCTCATGAGAGAGCCAAAGGTGCCGTGCACAAATACCGTCATCCAGGCTTCTTCTTGAGCTATGAGTTGTTCTGGAGGTGTTAGAGGCTTTCTTTTGTGCAAGAGGCTTCGTAGTTTAAGCAAGGCATTGTTAATATGGAGGCGCAACGGTTTGTGGGTTATAGCAAGCCCCAGCAAACTTGCTAGTACAAGAATGACAATAAACGTGCGGGACATTTTTTTTGAATTCACGGTATTGGGCCTTATTTTTTTATAAAAAAAGCTCTTTTTTTTTAGACTAACCTATTTTTGAGTGATCAGAAAAGAAGCTCATAATTTTTATCTCTTTAGTTTGATAGTACCAGCTATTTTTTCAAATATTTTTTTAAATCAGGGATACGACTGTATTGATAGCCAGAGGTTTTTTATTTCAAATTGATATTTGGTTGATATTGGTGGGCGATTTTTTTAAACTTAAACATGAGGTTATAAAGATGTATCAATACTAAGGGGTTGGTGGGGAAATCATGATTAAAAGTAAAAAAGTTATTGTTAGTACCATACTTGTTGTTTTTATGCACGTTTTTGTTGTAACACAGCTCGTGGGTCAACAAGCAGCTATTGATGCCTTGCGGGAGCAGGCTGCGCTTGAAGTCAAAAGAATTGAAGAAAGTGCTGTATCTCAAAATAGTATACTTAAGGGCGAGACAGCTCGTCAGATTCGTGAAATTAAAGCTCAGGTTGAACAAAAAATAGCTCAAGTTCGGAATGATGCTGAACAAATGACTGCTCAGCTTAAGCAAGAAATTGAAGCTAAAGCTTTTCAACTTAAATACAACGCAGAAAAAGAAAAATTAATTATTATGAGTCAGGCTGAACAAAGAGCTCTTGAATTGCGGGCTGAAGAGCAGCGTCGCCAGTTGGAAGAAAAATTTCAAAAAAACATCACACTGGATAGCAAAATGACAAGCTTTGGAACAAAGAATTTTTCTTTTGATCTGTCGTCGATGGCGCGCGTACCAGAGCTTTTGCCAGTGCGCTCTACTGGGCAGAGCCAAGAGGTTTCTGCCGAGTGGCGAAATAAGATTTCCAAAGATTTTTATAATGATATGTCGTTTATGAAAAGTATTATCACCGAGGGTGAAACAATTGATCAAGTGGATGATTTTGCTCAGCGTTTTAAAAAACAAAATTTGTGGTTTGACCAAACGCTTAGTTCTACGCGTTCTATGGCCGATCAGTCGTACAAACAACTTTTGGATAAACAAGCAACGTTGCAAAGTATTGTGCAAGCCCAGAAAAAAGCTGATTTATTTTTAGACAAAATGAGTGCAAAAATTGCGTTGTCCGATGCTCAAAAAAAGAAAGCTCGTCTGACTATTTTATATGATATCAACGAGCGTATTCAGCAAGAAAGAGAAAAAACTGGTAGTTTGGAGCGGCCGGTAGATCTTGATCAAGAAACGGTCAACACCCTCTCTCAACGTGCACTGGAAGAATATTCGCTGCAATTTAAAGCAATAAATGCTGATTTGTCTGATGTTGAAATGAAAGAAAGTAAGACTGTTCATGTTGTTCCTGTTATGGTGCAAAAGTTGCAAGGCGAGCTTGATCAGATTAAAGCAGAGCTTGAATCAACCCGCAATACGCTTGAAAAAATGCGTATGGATAAAACAGAATTAAAAAACAAGATGACAAAAGAAATAAAAACAAAAACGGAAGAATGGCTTGATCTTGAGATTCAACTTCGTCAGGAACGGGGCAACTTAAAGCATGCTCAACAGGAAATGACTGCTGCGCTTAAGCGCATGGAGCAATCGGTAACAGAAAAAGAAGTATTGCATGCTCAGTTGAAGGCAAAAGCACAAGAAAACGATACTTTGCGAGAAACGCTTAAAAAATCAGAAGAAAATGTTGGTCAGATACTTGATCAGGCTGGCCAGGCAAAAGAGCGAGCTTACCAAGCCGAAGAACGTGCAAGATTGGCTGAGGAGCGTGCTCGCTTGGCTCAAGAACGTGTAAAAGAAGTTGAAGAGGACGCTGACGAAGAAGCACAGGCTTTGGAAGATGATATTGCGCAAGCAAATCAACAGGCTCGGGAAGCTATTAAGCGAGCCGAATTGGCCGAAAAGAGAACAGAAGATGTTGCTACAAAGGCACAAGAACAACAAGAGCGTAGTCAGCGCCAGCAAGAGCGCGACAAAAAAGAAGCTGCAGAGCAGCGCAAAGCAGCTATTGAAGATACTAAGCAATTGTTGGTACCGCACATTGAAGAAGAAAGACAACGACGTCTTGAATTAAAGATTCAACTTGAACAAGCGATTCAGCAAGCGCAAAAGTTTGAGAAAAAAGCAGGGCAACTTGAAGTTGAGGTTCGATCAATGCAAGATCGTGTCAGTCAGGCACGCAAAGACGCTGACCAAGCGCGTGTATTAGTTAAAGAACAGGCAACATTGCGCCAAGAGGCTGAAAAGCATAAAGTCTTGGTAGAAGAGCTTGCCGGCCAAATGATTGAATCGATTAATGTGTACCTTGAACAAGAGCGTAGTGCGCACAAGGCCCGAGAAGCTCAATTAATGGATAAAGCATCAGTTCTTAAATTTAAAAAGATATCTCTCACAGATGAAAAACGTGAATTACAAGAGTTACAAGAAGAGTCGGCTCGTGCCCTTGAAGAGCGAGAAAAACATAAGCAGGCTGTTGAAGAGCGTTTACGTTTAGCGCAAGATAATCTTGAGAGCCTTGAAGAAGAAAATGCTAACTTACAAGCCGAAAGCTTAGAGCGAGGTCAGCTTGAAGATGTGCGAGAACGTGTGAATCAAGAACGTGAGCATCTGAGTGCAGCGCAGGAAGAGCTGCATAAAACGCGTCAGCAACTTGAGCAGGAGCGTAAGCTTGTTGAGCAAAGAAAAGGTCAACTTGTTCAAAAACAAGAACAAATGTTTCAAAAACAAAGTCAGATTCTTCAAGAGCAAGAACGAGTTGCGCAAGAACGCGCACAGATAAATCGAGAACGAGAAAGCGCACGACGCAGGCGTGCTGAGTTGGCAGCAAAAGCGCATGACGAAGTGTTACCCATGGAGCCTGAAGATAGTAAAATTCTTGCGATGATACCTGAAAAGTCTGGTAATGAGGATATTTCTGATGAGCTTGAACGTGACCAAGAAGAAGAAGCAATGAGTAGCTCGGCGTTGGAAGTAGTCCAAAATCAGGAAGAGGAAACTATAGCTACAACTGAATAAGAAGTGCAATAGATTAATAGATTTTGTGAGAAGTGCGTTATTTTTATGGTACATGCATTTATTGCCAAAATTGAATCTTTTGAGAATACTCTTGATCTTTGGCTGGGAAGTTCGTACATTGAATTTTTTGAAATGTTGGTTGAGTTGCAAGCCTGAAGCATGCGAAAAAAAGTTTGATTATGCGCATCATTTGCATGTAAGATATTTTTTGATAGTCTAGTCTTGTGCTCATGGTTATGTTAGCGAGAGTAGAGGAGAACGTATGAAGTGCCCCAAGTGCGGTGGTTTAATGATCATGCAATCGTTCTTTGATCACTTCATTAACTTTGAGGGCTGGAAGTGCCTGAATTGTGGCAAAATTATTGAAAAGCGTGAAAATACAATTAGGGATGATGCTTTTAGTCTCTTTTATCAGCGACAGAAGATCAAAAAACAAAATAATTAGCAACATATTATGACGATATTTTTTGTGAGTATTCAAGGAGGCTATCAGGGCCTCTATCTAGCGCTTTTTCGTGAACAAGTATGCTTGCAAGAGCTCTTTAAAAACGATAAACGCGCAAGTTCTGAGTTGGTGCCATATATGCAGGAATTATTGCAAGATCATAATCTTACGTTAGCCGATCTTGCTTTTATTGCCGTAGACAAAGGGCCGGGTGCTTTTACCTCGTTACGAGTCATTTTAGCAACCGTTAATGGCATTGGCTTGGCTGCCAACAAGCCGTTGATTGGCGTTAATGGCTTGCAAGCATTGTCTGATCAGGTGCGCGAGTCCATTCAACAACAGCCAAAAAATTTTGTTTTATTGCTTAATGCTTATAATGACGATGTTTACTATGCGCTCGAAATGGTTGGCAAAGACCGTGAAGAGGGTTGTGAAAAAATTCAAGATCTTCTTGAGCGGCTTAAAAAAGAATATGCTGAGCAGGTAGTAATTTTTGCAGGAAACGCTGTTGGACTGCATGCAAAAATAATTAAAGAAATGTTGCTTCACGCGCAGTTACTTGAAGAATTCCCCGTTGCTTCGGCTCGTTTTGTTGGGTTAAGAGCATACGCTGATTGGCTAGAACAAAAAAACATAACGACAAAAATTGAGCCTCATTATCTTAAGACGCAATATTTTTCTTTAAAAAAACCACCGATTTGATTATTTTCTGAGTAAGCTTCGTAACATGCCCAGGCCCACAATTGCTGCATCGCGTGAGCGCAAAATGCTGGTTGTGAGTGCATAACTGGTAAACCCGTTACTAGTCAGGGCTGCAAGTTCTGCATCAGTTAGGCCTCCTTCTGCGCCAAAAATAACGTTGAGATATGCTGGTGGTGTTGCAGTTGGTAGCAAACTGGCAGGCTGACCTTGAGCATCAAAAACAATGTTGATGCTGTTGGTGCAGCGCGTACATAAATCGCCATCGCTGATGATTTGTGAAAGTTCCTGCGCAGGCGCAAACTTTGGAAACACAAAACTTTTTGATTGTTCAATTGCCGCAATGATAATTTTTTCAAGGCGCTCAGTTTCTCGTGGTGCCCATTTTTTTTCAGATTTTTCAGAAATTACTGGAACAATTGTTTGAACCCCCATTTGAGTTGCGGTATAAACAATTTCTTCAAACGGGCTTTTTTTTGTGATGCATTGGTACAATGTTATGTTGGGTGTGGGTGCTGTATTTGTTTGTTTGCTGATAAGTTTGCCTACAATTGGCGAGCTTGCTTGTTTTTCAACTTTTTTGAGGACAAGCTCAACGTGATAGTTTTTATCAAATAAAATAACCTGATCACCCTCTTCAAGCCTCAGGATGTTAAACATGCGTTTATGAAGATCTTTGTCGTGCAGACTGACGCTGGCGCCTTCTTGTTCTTTGATAATACTTGAAGAAAGATTAGGAGCGTAGAGTGCAAAAACATGCTTATTTGTTTTCATGGTGGCCCCACATCTTTAAGGTTTTTCTTGCAAAAGCAACCACCACAAAGTTCCTGCAATAATCAGGTTTGTTGCAATAATACCGCTCACAACATAATCTTCTGGGTGTTCTTTAATGTGCTGTTTGGTTTTTTCTGTTTCAAATTTAATGAACATCCAGGCAAGCTTTGCTTTGTCAGACCAGGAAGGTTCAGTTTTTATGCTCGGGTCGTTGGTTATGCTTTCTAGATCTTCAATGGTGATGTCGAGTTCGTCCATCTCGCCAAATTCGTCTAAAATATCCCCAAACGATTCTTCTACTTGTTCAAGAACTTCTTCAAAGATCTCGTCAAACTCTGCGGTCATCTTTTGTGATTCTTCTTCAGTCCAGGGTAGTTCTTTTTGAGAAAAAAATGGTACTGAAGTAATGTTATTCGCGCTTAAATTTTTAAAAGGAGCCCAGGTCGCTACGACAAAAAGAAGGGCTACAACAGATGTTTTTACGGTCATAATTTTCCTTTTTTTACAAGGATGCTTATAAATCGTTATGGTAAAAAAGATGATCATATCATTATTGAAGGAGGTAAGCATAGCGCAGAAAGCTCAAGGAGTCAAAATGAGTACAAATAGAAACAATTGCCCGGCCATGTTGGTTGTTCTTGATGGGTTTGGTTATCGTAATGAAAAAAATGGTAATGCCGTTGCGGCTGCACGTATGCCAAATTTTGAATACCTGCGGCAGCATTACCGCTCTACCTTGCTCCATGCGGCAGGCGAATTTGTGGGTCTTTTGCCTGGTTGCATTGGCAACTCTGAGGTGGGGCATTTAACGCTGGGCGCTGGGCGTGTGATTAAAAGTGTTTTATGTCGCTTTCATGAAGCGATTGATGACGGGAGCTTTTTTGAGCGCGAAGATCTTTTACAAGTGCTTATCACATTAAAAAAAAGCGGCAAAGCCTTGCACGTGATGGGCTTGCTTTCAGATGCGGGGGTACACAGTCACGAAAAGCATTTGTATGCCCTGCTTAAACTTGCTTGTCAGGTTGGGCTTGACCGGGTTTATGTCCATGCTTTTTTGGATGGTCGCGATGTGCCGCCGCAGTCGGCTCTTATATATTTACAACATGTAGCGCATGAGCTGCAGAACTATGATGGTATGAGTTTGGCAAGTATTCATGGTCGTTTTTTTGCTATGGATCGGGACAATAATTGGGAGCGCACGCAGCAAAGCTATGATGTGTTGTGTGGTAATGCCTCAGTTCCGCCAGGACCAGCGCATGACTGGCATGCTGCTCTGGAGCAATCGTATGCGCACGGAATTACTGACGAGTTTGTGGTGCCAACGTTGCTTGATGCGCAAGGAGCGGTGGGAGCAGGTGATGGCATTATATTTTTTAATGTGCGGCCCGATCGTGCTCGGCAACTAACTCAAGCGTTTATAGATCCTGCTTGTGTAACAATTAAACGTACGATTGGTACGTACAATAATTCATTGGCGTTTTTTATTACTGCCGCTCGGTATAAAAGAGATTTTAATAATAAAGTACTTTTTGAAGAAGTTGTTGTTGAGCATACGTTGCTTGATGAGCTTGCCGAGCAAACAAGTCAGTCAGTGTTTGTTATTGCAGAAACCGAAAAGACGGCTCATGTGACCTATTTTTTTCGTGGGATGCGTGATGTGCGTTGTGCCCAAGAGCAGTATGAGCTGGTGCCTTCAATCAAAACAAAAAGCTACGCTGATTGCCCAGAAATGTGTGCCAAGCAGATTACTGATAAGTTGGTTTGTTCACTTGAAAAAAATCCGGCCTATTTTTATTTAGTTAATTATGCCAATGCCGACATGGTTGGGCATTCGGGTAATTTTGAGGCAACAGTTAAAGCCTGTGAATTTTTGGATGAGCAGCTGGGTATTTTGTATCGCGAGATTGTAGTTAAGCGCGCCGGCATGTTGTTTGTGGTTGCCGATCATGGCAATGCAGAGCAAAAACTTGATGAGCTGGGCAACCCGCTCACTGCGCATACTGCTAACCCCGTGTTATTTGTTGCAGCTGGCAAGCAGTTTATGGGCGAGGCAAACGGATTTTTTGAAAACAAGATACGTTTTGGTCTGGCGCATGTTGCTCCAACACTATTAAAATATCTTGGTTTAAAAGTACCTGCAGCAATGGAACACGAGACTATTTTTTAATTTTTACTCAGAGCTTTTTTTTCCAAAAAAGCATGAAAGAACCCAGCCAACGATAAAAATTGAAACAAAAGAAAAAGAGATTCCAAAGGTGATTAAATTTTTTAGGCACAAGTTAAAAACATAACAACAGCTTGCAAGGCTGAGTAATGGAACCATGATCGATTGCTTGACCGAACCTTTTCTAATTGCCTGCAGCAGAGCAAGCGATGTCAAACTGTAGCAGGCAAAGTGGGCAAAAATAGACATATTTTGTAGTGGTGCTTGTTGTTGAGAAATGGTGATAATTAAGCAGCACAAAATACCTTCAACAATCAAGCTTGCCCACGGCGTATTGGCAGCAGTTAATTTAGTCAAAATGTTTGAAAATGGTAGATGGTTGTCTTTTGCCAATGTGTGTAAATTCCAGCAGTTGCTCGTCAAAATAGTAAAAGAGCCCCCAAAAATAGAAGCAAAAACAAAGCCGTTAAACAATTGACCAATCCATGGCATTGCTGGAAAAAAGGTAGTGCCAAGTGTTAAAAGTGGCGTACTTGCTTGCGCCAAATCTGGCCCAAGTGCGCGGTATAAAGAAAATTGAAAGAGTGTTGCTACGCACACAGCAATTGAAAACGAAGTCAAAATTGCAGGCTTGATGGTGCGTTCCGGTTTTTCGAGCAAGCCGGCAATTGAGCAAATAATTTCAAAACCAACAACGGCAAAAATAGCAACAGGAATAAGCGTTAGTGGTTCAATTGCAGCGGCGTCGCTAAATGCTGCTATGTGGGCAGGTGTTACAAAAAAGCCGCATAAAAAACTAAAAAGTATTGGCAGTGCTTTAAATGCCGATGTTACATACTGCGCTTTGCCGCCAACGCGTACGCCAAAAATATTGAGCGTAACCAGCCCACCAATAATTAAGTAGTCCAGCACCAGTGTTGGCACAACGCGCAATGCAGGAATGCAGGTTTGAAAAAACGTTGTTGAGCAATGAACAAGTAAAGCCGAGGTAGTTGTTTTAGCTAAAAAATAGCTCCAGCCCGCAAAAAAGCCAATGCGTGGGTGCAGGTGCATTTTGCTATAAACATAGAGCCCGCCTGAAACGGGATGGAGCTTTGCAAGCTCTGCGATGCTTAAAATAACTGGTAAAATTAACAAAGCGCATAGTGGATAACTAATAAAACCGAAAGAGCCAGCCAAAAAAGTAAGCGGCTTGGCATTAATAAAAATGCCGGCGCCCATGATAGTGTTAAGACAGATAAGTACGGCGGTGACAAAACTGATCTTGCCTTGGTTCATGGGAAGCGCCTTTCCGGCAAAAAAGGGGGATAATTTTGATTATTTGTATGCTCAAACTTTAGCGCAAAAAGGTTAAGTGCGCAATGTTTAACCTTTTTACCAGTGCAACAACAACAGCAAGTTTAATACCAAAATCGCCAATCAAAAAAGGAAAAAAGCCGAGCGTAAGCAGGTTGTGCGCTGGTACAAACAGGCTGAGTTGCACCAAGCCGCAAGTAAAAACAATAATATTTGCAGCAACAAGTTTGTTAACCAGAGCCAGCGTTGATTTCTTATTGTAATTTTTTGCCCATGCCAAAAAGATTGCTGCAAGTAAAAAACCAATCAAATAGCCGCCCGTTGGGCCACATAGCCGGCCAAGCCCACCCAAACCAAAAGCAAAAAATGGTGCACCCAAAGCCCCCTGCAACAAATAAAGACCAAAAGCATAAACCGCTGGCCAGCCCAGCAGGAGTGTTGCTACGAAAAGTGGCAATGGCTGCACGCTTAGCGGTACTAAGTTAAATGGCATGGGTATAATAATTTGCGAGCAAAGAGCATAAAACCATGACAAAATAAAGCAAAAGCAGATGGTTTTCATCGTCGATATTGTTACTGTTTGTGCTAATTTATTCATAAAAAGTCTTTCGATATTCTACTTGAAAGGCCTATGGCAGCAATGCTTACTACTGTAACGTTTGGTTTTCTAAATGGCAATTTTGTTCAAAGATCATTTTTTTTGCGCGATATATTTACAAAAAATGTAGGTGTTTTATGCTGTTTATCTACGATTCGGAGATTTTTCAGTGAATGTATGTATAACCCCAGAGGAGCCATCAATGGATTTGATGTCATATTTTTACGTTTTTATGGCAGTTGCTGCAGCAGGACTTGTCTTAACAACGGCGATCTATCAACATATTATCGGTTTTAAAAACACTGATAAAAAGTCAGCGCATATCGCTGGGCTTATTCGCAGAGGCGCAATGACTTTCTTGCGCAAAGAGTATTCAGTATTAGCATTTGTTATCGCTATAGCCTTTGTTATTATTGGTTATGTTTTTAGTATGCATGCCGCTCTTGCGTATACTTTTGGCGCGTTGTCTTCAATGTTTGCTGGTTATATTGGTATGCGCGCAGCAACGCACGCAAACGAAGCAACAACCATTGCAGCAAAAAACAAAGGTGAGCGCGCAGCATTTTTGGTAGCGCTTCTTGGCGGTTCAGTGATGGGCTTTGTTGTTGCATCACTTGGCTTACTTGGTCTTGGCGCGTTGTTTTATCTTTTTGTTGGTGGTGAAAGAATTGTCTTCATTCGCATTCTGACATGCTACGGTCTTGGTGCAAGCTCTATCGCACTCTTCGCTCGTGTTGGTGGCGGTATTTTTACCAAGGCAGCAGACGTTGGTGCTGATATGGTTGGTAAGGTTGAGTTGGGCATTCCTGAAGATGATCCACGTAATCCTGCTGTTATTGCAGACAATGTGGGTGACTGTGTTGGCGATACAGCCGGTATGGGCGCTGATATTTTTGAATCATATATAGCGTCTGTTGTGGGTGCTATTGCTTTGGCTTTAACAACCTATGCTGGCAGACTTGAATATATTTCATTGCCAATTATGTTGTGCGCTATTGGTCTTGTGGCTTCCATGATTGGCCTTGCATCATCATTTATTTTTAGACTTAAACTTTCAGCAATGTTGCATAAAGCTGCTTATGTAGCGATTGCTACGTTTATTGCTGGTTCTTATGCATATATGAATTGGCTTAGCTTAGACATGGCCTTGTTTGGTTCTATCGCACTTGGTGCGGCAGCTGGTGTGGTTATTGGTTTAGTAACCGACTACTACACAAGCGGCAAGCCGGTAAGACAATTGGCTGAAGCATCACAATCTGGTGCTGGTCCAAATTTGATTTTTGGTTTTTCCATTGGTTTTGAATCATTGGTTGTACCTGTTTGTGCTATTGCACTTATTATCTTTGCGTCATTCGAATTTTTTGGCGGTTTGTTTGGTGTTGCGTTGGCAGCTGTGTCAATGTTGGCAACCGTTGGTATTACCATGACAGTAGACGCTTACGGTCCAATTGCTGATAATGCTGGCGGTATTTCTGAAATGTCTGGCTTTGGTCCAGAAGTTCGTAAAATTACCGATAAGCTAGATTCTCTTGGCAACATGACGGCAGCGCTTGGCAAAGGCTTTGCAATTGGTTCTGCAGTGTTGGCTTCGTTGGCAATGTTTGCGGCTTATTGCGAAGAATCAAAAGTGCCATCACTTGATCTGATTGATCCATTAGTTATTACCGGTTTGTTTATTGGCGCAACATTGCCTTACCTTCTTTCAGCATTTACCATGCGTTCAGTTGGTAAAGCAGCATGGCAAATGGTTGAAGAAGTTCGTCGCCAGTTTAAAGAAATCCCTGGCTTGATGGAAGGCAAGGCTGAGCCTGATTACGAAAAATGTATCGATATCAGCACTAAGGCAGCTTTGTGGGAAATGATTTTGCCAGGTGTTATTACTATTCTTGCGCCAGTTGTTATTAAGTTTGGCTTTGGTTTAAACACGCCGATGTCTGGTAACGTGGCTCTTGGTGGCTTCTTGGCAGGCGCTACCATTTCTGGTGCATTACTTGCGCTGACCATGGCAAACAGTGGCGGTGCTTGGGATAACGCAAAGAAGTACATTGAAGAAGGACACTTTGGCGGCAAGGGTTCTCCTGCGCACAAGGCAGCCGTTGTTGGTGATACCTTGGGCGATCCGTTCAAAGATACTTCAGGACCATCTCTTAATATTTTGATTAAGTTAATGTCAGTAATTTCATTGTTGTTGGCAACAATCTAAATTACTGTTTTTCTAGTATTCAAAAAGGCGCGCGTTAAAAAAGACGCGCGCCTTTTTTTCAATAGATACTGCTTTTTTTAGTGATCTTGATTTTTTTAAATTATCCTTTAGTCTACAGCGCGAACAGAAGAAATTTTCAACAGGAAGTAACATTTCAGACAAGGAGTAATTCATGAAAAAAAACAGTTTGTTTTTTGCCGCTCTGGTAGCTGTATTTAGTGCAAGTAATTGCATGGCAGCAAAAATTACGCAGGCGTTGGTTCTTGATTGCGACACAGAAACAGGTCAAGTGCAAGTTCTTTCTATTGAAGAAAAAATTGAACAATTAAAAAGAGATCTTCAAGAACAAGGTGTTGATGTTCAAGATCTTCTTAATGATATGAGAGAAGACGTTGACCAGGAAGAGCAAGAGGCGCGAAATGACGGTGCAAATTGGTCGAATAAACAAAAAATGTTGCATCATGTTCTTAAAATGCTTTACCATGGACTTAGCCTTGGCAAGGCAACAATATTTTTTGTAGTGAACGATGTTGTTGTTCCGTATGTTCCGCGCATTGGTACTTCACTAAAACAAATGAGTTTTGATTTACTTGAAAAAGCGCAGCAAAAAAGTAGTGTTTTGTATGCTCAAGCTCAAAATAAATGGGCAATCATGAAAAATAACCTGAGCAATTCTGTTACCACTGAAGTTGGTTCATGTGCGTAATTAAAAAGAAAACGGTTTTACGGGCAGTCTTTGCGATTTTTTTATTCGCAGGCCTGCCCTCTTTTGTTGTGGGCCTTGATCCTTTTTCAAAAATTACCATAACCAGCCAACAGATGCGGTGCTATCCTGCGCCGAATCAAAAAAAAGCCTTTACGTTTGATTATCAAGAAAATGTTAAAGCAACGTTTGCCGACCAAAGTTTTATTACGGCAAACCTGTTGTCGGTGATTTTTGATACAAAAAAAACTCTTACCGGTGACGACACGTCTAAAAATCAGTTGTCACAATTTCAGTCGATTATTTTTGAGGGCAATGTTAAGGTTGTGCGCCAAAAAAATACCGTTACTGCTGACAAGGCAGAAGTTTTGCTGGTCAACAATACGTGCCGGTTTCTTGGCAATGTCCGGGTTGAGCAGCATGACCCAAAAATGCCAATGGTCCTAACCAGTAATTGCGCTTTCTTGAATTTAAAAACGGATGTCGTTACTTTCAGTGGTAGTCAGGTAGAGCCAGTGAGTACCACCATTAATTTGGAAAAGCATGCGGCGACAACTCGAGAAAGGAGGTTGGAGCGCATACGCAAGAAGCGGTTAAAAAAGGGGTCAGGATAGGAGATTGTTATGAAAGTAATGAGATATATTCTAGGGCTTGTGCTGATTCTAAGTGTAGGCCAAAATTCTTTGTTTTCTGCGGCAGATGGTCTTTTTGAAATAGAAGATGTTGTGCATGGTCTTTGTACCAGTAGTTCTTCAAGTTCTCCAGGTTCTTCGATAGAAGATTCCGATTCTTGTAGTGATGACGAACAAAAATCAGATATGGGCTATGTTTATTTTATGGCCAACAAGCAATGGTTGATTAGTGTTATCGGGCACGATGGACAAAGAGAGCGATTTATTTCGCCGCCAGCTGCCGCCGAACATGGTGTACAGATAAAAACGGCTCTTTTCGAATCGTTTAGTACTTCGCCAAAAAACAATCATAAATTTATGGAGCGCTATAAAACAGTACTAGAAACACAAGCGCATTTCATTTCTTTTATTCTTATTGATCCGCGAAAAATTTATCAAAAAGCTGTTGAAATTGGTCTAACACCGCAACGGGCTTGTTTTTTTAAAGTTCCAATAGAACGGCTTCGAGGAAAGTTGAGATTTAAACCGAGTTGTATTGAGGGAACCTTTTTAATGGGAACTAATTCGGACGCCTATCGTGAAAAATTGGAGCATGCATTTTTCAATTATTACGAGAAATTTGGTTGTGTGTCAGAGGTTTTGCATGCAATGTTTGATACTTATTTTAAAGAACGCTTTTTGCAATTTCATGAGCTTGAAGAGCCATCGCTTCCTTTGACTATTCATTTGATGGCGGGTAAAGAATTTAATAGAACACCGAACTATCTTTATGGTTTAGATACTATTTTGGTTGAAGAGCCGGTTAATATTACCGATCTTGAAGCAATAGATTGGAGTAAATAGCTTTAATCTACCGCTTGTTAACTGGCGTTCTTCGTGCTAGGTTTACTCTCCAAAAGTTAATTGATTTGGGCAAACCGGGAAATGTCAGTGAACAAAATAAAAATTCTTGCACCTCACGAAGCGCAAAAAATTGCCGCAGGCGAAGTTGTTGAGCGCCCTGCCAACATTGTTAAAGAATTGATCGAAAACTCGCTTGACGCGGATGCTGGGCACGTTGCTTTGTATTTTGAGCAGGCAGGCAAAACACTCATACGGATTGTTGACGATGGCTGCGGTATGAGCCCAGAGGATGCGCGCTTGTGCTTTGTTGCGCATGCAACGAGCAAAATTGAAAAACTTGATGACTTGGCAACGCTGAATTCATTTGGTTTTCGCGGTGAGGCGCTAGCAAGCATTGCAGCCGTGAGCAAAGTAACGCTGATAACGCGCTTGCACGACCATGACCTTGGCACCAAGCTGGTGTACCATGCTGGTGTGCTGGTGCATGAAGAAGCGGTTGCCTGTGCAGCTGGTACTGAATTTTTAATTGAAGATCTCTTTTTTAATATTCCCGCGCGCAAAAAATTTCTTAAACGTGACGAAACTGAGTGGAACCATTTGCTCAATTTGGTTCAAGCTTTTTGCTTGAGCAATTTGTTGGTCTCTTTCAAAATGTTTCATGACGGTAGGCTGGTGCTCAATGCTCCCGCCGTAAAAACATTGCACGACCGTGCAAGCCAATTGTGGGATTATAATTTTTCTCAAAACTTGATTGAGCTTGCAAGTGTGCCTGCACACAAACAAGATAGTTGGTTCAGTCTGCGTGGTGTTATTACCGGCCAGCATTTTTGGCGCTATGGCCGTACGCAGCAATTTTTCTTTGTTAACGGTCGCTGGGTTAAAGACCACGATTTATCAAAGGCATTGTTGAAGGGTTACCAAAACGTTTTGCCGCCCGGCAGGTTCCCAGCAGCGTTTATTTTTGTTGATGTTGAGCAAGAATTTGTTGATATTAACGTTCATCCTAAAAAAGAAGAAGTGCGCTTTACCAAGCCGGTAACGGTGCACATGCGTTTGCAAGAGCTGGTTAAAAATACGCTTGAGCAAAGTGTGAGTAAGCGTTTGCAAAGTGTTCCAACGCTCATGCCAGCTGAACCGGCACAATTTGTGAGTATGCTGTCGACAAAGCCGCGTGAATATTATGAACAGGCTGAAAGTAAGCCACTCCCAACGCCGTGGCAATCTAGCAGTACAGCTTCTTTTGTGCATGATTTTGCTGCTCAAAACGTGCAAGCTCAACCAGCAATTCAGGAACAAGAGTTTGAGTCTGCCCTGCCTGTTTGTCAGCAAGAACCTGAGTACACGCACGTTGCTCAACCGGTAGTGCCGTTTGAACTGAGTGCAAAATTGATAGGACAGCTTTTTAAAACGTATTTAGTTTTGGACCGTGAGGAAGAGTTGGTAATTATTGACCAACATGCGGCGCACGAGCGCATTTTGTATGAGCACTATTTAAAAAATTTCGAACAAAAAGAGGGCGTCGCCCTACTCTTTCCCGAGTTGGTTCAGTTACCCGACGATTTGCTTAAACTTGTTGTTGCCGAGCGTGAATTCTTTTTGCAGCAAGGTATTGAGCTTGAACAATTTGGCAAAAATGAAATCGCTCTAAAATCATCGCCACCTGGCATTCAAAACCATTCATTGCGTGAGTTAGTATTAGAGATTGCATCGTTTATTCAAGAGCATGAGCGGTTAGATCGCGATGTTTTTAGAAAAAAACTTAATGAGCACACGCATGGTCAAATGGCGTGCAAAGCTGCAGTTAAAGCTGGTGACGAGCTGAGCGAAGAGCAAATGAAGCAGCTTGTTTCAAGTTTGAAAAAAACGAACAATCGCTTTATCTGTGTGCATGGTCGTCCAACTACCTGGACGCTTTCTAAGCACGATTTAGAAAAACATTTTAGACGCTGTTAGCCAGCTATTGTGTATTATGCGGTTGTTCGCCAGTGTACGGCAATTTGCGGCAACCGCCGCCAGAGCGCGCTAGTAAATCAATAACAAGACTAAGTTCTGTTGCATCGGCAATACGTTCAAAAGGTGTTGGCGATGGCGTTTGGGGTGTTTTTGCTGCATTGAAAAACTCTTCAATTAAAGTAACATGTCCTTTGTCGGCAGTACGTACTTTTTTGTTAAAAGCGAGTGGTAAGCCGTAGCCTGTTAATTCAGTAAAGTCGTTCATAATAATTGTTTTGCCATCAAAAAAGAGCTCCATATATTCTTTGCCTGCAGCCCCGCTGCCAAGTGAGGTGTACATAAAAGAACAAAAAGAACCATCGCTCATGTTGATACTGGCAACAAAATTATCGGTTGTTGGAATATCAGGGCCAAGTGTGTTCATGGAATAAACTGAAACAACTTGTGGCCGGGCGTTGGTTAAAAAGCAGAGCAATTCAAAAATGTGGCATGCTTCGCCAATAATGCGGCCGCGGTTAATGTTAGACTGAATCCAATGTTCTTTTGGTAAAAAGCCCGCGTTGAGGCGATAATGTATTGCTAGTGGGTTGGTGCGCTTGCTTACTACTTCGTAAATATCTTTGATAAATGGCGAAAATGAGCGGTTAAAATCGACGCAATAGAGTGCTTGCGGATTTGCTTGCATAAAATTTTTCAAGGCGTGAAACTGCTCAAAATTTACCGCTGCCGGTTTTTCTACAAAAACAGCCTTGTTGCTTTTTAGGCAATCAATTGCTTGTTGTGCGTGTAAATGGTGTGGCGTTGCAATAACAACGGCATGTACGTTCTCGTTCATTAATAATTTGCGATGGTCATTGCCAACTAACGAAGAGCCGTATTGTCTGGCAACATTTAAAGCGTTTGCCTGATCGGTATCTATAATTGAGCTGATGGCAGTTTTTGATAACTTGGCAATAGTTGGCATAAGCTTTATTTTACAAAAACCGCCAGCGCCAACTATGCCAACGTTGAGCGTGTCTTTGGGCGGAGTGTACTGATAGCTTTTAGGTTCATATTCTTGCTGGGTAACCAAATATGAAAGTGGTTTTTGTTCCGAAGCAGCATAGTTAAGAACGAGGCCAAGCGAATTTTTTTGTTGTAAATACTGAAATGCTTCTTCAGCTTGTTCAACATCAAATTCATGAGAAATGAGCTTTTCGATGCAAATTTTTTCTTTTTCGATCAGTTCTAAAAAGAGCTCCATGTTGCGGTTTTCGGTCCAGCGAACGTAGGCATATGGATAGTCATTGCCATCTTTTTCGTAAGCGGGATCGTAACGGCCAGGGCCGTAGGAGCATGAGATTAAAAGATCAATTTCTTTGCGGTAAAACTCTTCGCGATCAAAATCAATTTTTACATCACCAACCAAAATAACACGGCCTTTGCGGCGGGTAATTTTCATGGCTTGTTCTAATATTTCACCACTAGAAGCACTGGCGGTAATAATAGTTGTATCAACGCCAAAATGATTTGTGGCAATAGTTATTTCTTGAACAATGTCACTTTCTCGAGCGTTTAAGCAGATATCAGCGCCCAATTTTTTTGCCAATCTAAGTTGTCGTTCTTGAATGTCTACGCCAAAAACTTGCACACCAGAAAGCTTTGCAAGTTGGGCGGTAATTTGGCCAATTAAGCCAAGCCCTATCACGCACACGCGTTCACCAACTTGTAGTTGTGCTCGCCTAATTCCCTGCAGTGCAATGGCACCAATAGTGGTAATGCTCGCCATTTTTAGATTTTTTTTATCGTGCAATCGTACCGCTAATTGTGGTGGGACTGCTATAAAATCTGCGTGGTTGGCAATGCCTGCTCCTGCGCATGCTACATAGTCGCCAACGGTAAAGCGTGTTACTTTACTGCCAACTTGTACCACTTGACCAGAGCATGAGTAGCCAACGGGCAAAATTTGATTGTTTTTACTTTTAATTAAAGCAAGTGTGCCGCCAAGACCATTTTCTTTGATGGCACCAAAAACTTTATTGGTATTTGCGGTGACATTGCGATTAAATTTTTGTAGTAACGAAAGGCCTGAGGCGTTGAGTGTTGCCCCTTCAGTTCCACTGCTAATAAATGAGTGGTGTACATGTACCAACAATTCTTGATCACCAATTTGTGGGTGATCAACGTTGTGGACACACGCGCGTCCTTTTTGAAGAAATACTTGCCTCATTACTATTCTTTCTTTTTTTTCTTGAAATTGTTCCATAGTTTTTAGAACGTTATGTTTTCAAGATTACAACTTGCTTTGGTTGCTCCCGTAAGAAATTTTTGTGTTTGGTGTTTACCCATTTCATGAAGCAAGCCGCACGAGTCGATAATAATTTTATTACACAAAAGCTCGTGTGGTATCATTTTAAATTCATCATGCTTAACTAAAATGAGAATAATATCCGTTTCGTTTATTTCTTTTCGTAGGTTGGTTGCAAGTTCTATGCCGAGCACTTCAACGTGCTCTCGGTCAACATATGAATCATAAGCGGTAAAGTTAAGCATATCTTTTTTCTTGCTTAATTGTTGTGCAATAAAAAGAGCGGGCGATTCTCGAATGTCGTCGACATTTGGTTTAAACGAAAGGCCAAGGCCTAGGATATTTGCTTTGGTTTTATTGATTTCGTTGAATTCATCAACTTTTTGCAAGAGTCGTTCAATAACGCTCAAGGGCTTGTTATTGTTTACTTCACGCGCGGCCTGCAATAATTTTGTGTCGTTTGGAAAGCTGTCAATTAAAAATGCCGGATCAATGGCAATGCAATGGCCGCCAACGCCGCAGGTAGGGTTTAAAATGGAAACGCGCGGATGTTTGTTGGCAAGTTCAATAACCTGGTAGGGGTCAATACCGGCCGTGTAGCACATTGATGCTACTTGGTTTGCAAAGGCAATTTGTACGTCGCGTGAGCTGTTTTCAACCAGTTTGATCATTTCTGCTGTTTTGTCGTCGGTGACGTGCAAGAAGCCTTTTACAAACTTTGAATAAAACAGATAAGCAAGTTCGCACGATTTTTGGCAAATGCCGCCAACAACGCGATCATTTTCAACAAGCTCTCTAAAAAGAACACCAGGCAAGCCACGCTCTGGGCAGTGTGTGATAAAAAAATCGACGCTTTGTTTTAAGCCCGACAAATCTTCAATGTGTTTTGCAAGTTGTTCGGTAGTGCCTACCGGTACCGTTGACTCAATGATAATTAAATTGCCAGGCATAAGACGTTTTGCAATATATTCGCAGGCCTTAAAAACATATTGTAGATCTGGGCTGCGATTTGGCTTAAGTGGGGTAGGGACAGTAACAAGAAAGCAGTCAGCATACTCTAAATTGGTACTTGCTTTAAAGTTTTTCTTTTTTAAAGCATGCAGTAGGCGCTTTTTTATTTCTGGTTCAAGAATTGTTGGATCGCCTGCATTAATACGTGCAATTTTTTCACTGTTGATATCAAAACCAAACACTTCATAGCCGCACTCCGCTGCCAAAATTGCAGTAGGTAGACCTATGTACCCAAGCCCAAGAATAGAAATACGCTTCATTACCGTTTCTCCAAACCGTTAATTTTTTTAGTTTCCATTATAGCACAACATTGCTATTTTTCAGGGTTTGTTTTTTTTGTATGTCATTATGTTGAAGAATAGTTGTTTTTATAATGGTAACAATTCGTTGGCAGGCATTACCATCGCCATAAATAAAAGTAGGAACCATTTTGTCTGGTTGTGCTGTGTAATAATTTGCCATGCCTTGAGCGATTAATGCTTCGTCTGTGCCCACCAGTAGGGCGTGTCCTTCCCAAACTCCCTCAATACGTTCTGTAATGTCGCGTAATATGAGCACTTTTTTGCCAACGCTAATCGCTTCTTCTTGAATGCCGCCAGAGTCGGTCATAACCCAATTAACTGAAACAATCAGATGAATAAGGTCTTTGTATTCAAGAGGCGGACAGCAGTAAATATTTTCTAGTTCTTTTAATCCGGAGGCTTCTAGCGCTGCCAAAACATTGGGGTTGGGATGGAACGGATAAAAAATAAAAAGGTCTTTATGTTGTTGTCCAAATTTTTTAACTGTTTTAAAAATGCGAACCAGGCCACCATCAAATGATTCGCGGCGGTGTGCGGTGAGCAAGATTGGCTTTAGACTCTTTTCTTGGCATAATGCTAGTTTTTGTTGAATGGCTGGATCAATGGGTATTTGTTGTGAGTCAATGCGCTCGCGAATGGCATTAAGTGCGTCAACAATAACATTGCCGGTGCAAAAAATTCCTTCGCGCGCAACGCCTTCAGCCAACAGGTTGGCAACGTTAAGCGCTGTTGGTGCAAAGTGATACGTTGCAACATTACTAATAAATTTACGATTAATTTCCTCCGGAAATGGAGAAAATTTGTTGCCGGTGCGCAGGCCTGCTTCAAGGTGTCCTATTGGTATTTTGAAATAAAAAGCAGCCAGTGCTGCGGCAAAAGCAGTTGTTGTATCGCCATGTACTAAGACAAGTTCAGGATTAAGTTCTTGAAATACAATCTTCAACTTTTCAAGAATTGTTGCGGTTAAATAAAACAAATCTTGGTCTTTTTTCATGATGTTTAGTTTGATGTCCGGTTTAACATCAAAAAGATCAAAAACTTGTTGCAACAAACTATCGTGCTGAAATGTTGCGCAGAGGATGGTTGGTATGCCGGCTTTTTTGAGTGCAAGATAAACTGGCATGCTTTTGATGGCGCCAGGTCGAGTTCCAACAACAACAACGACTGGTTTTTTCATAATCTTCCCATCTACCTCTTTTTTAACAATTATCTTAACTAAAAGACAATCATCATTGAAAGATAGCAAAGGGTGGCAAGAATGCAAGAAAAAGTGCCATCAAAGAGCAGCCTAGTATTTACAATAACAATGTATTAGATATTAAGAATTATAGGACCCGTTGCTTGTTGAGCAAGTCTTTCTTTCAACTCACGGTCTTTCTTTTTTTCTGAAGATTCATGCCAACGATCCTGTTTTTTTTGATTTTGTTTGGCTGCTATTTCACGCTCTTTTATTTGTCGGTCACGTTCTTTTTCTAAGTGCTTTTCGTGCAACGTAACTTGAAATTGATAAGTGCTGTCGTTTACCAAAATGTTAAGTCTTTGTTCAAGAACTTCTGCCAAAACGCCAATTTTTTCTTGCTGTGTTTTGCAGCGCGTGCACAAGTCGCCGTATTCAGGCTTACCGGCAGCTTCACTGCCTGAAGCACTGAGTAGGCCGTAGGCCGTTGTGAGTGCATTTTTCATAGTTGTATATTCGTTACGTGCCAAAACAAGAGGCCAGCTGCTGCCAAAGCGTCCATTGGCATGGCTAATAATTTCATCAGTGCTTTTAAAATTACGTGCAATCAGCGAATCAGTTTCAACAAAATAAATTAAGTCGCTTGCAGCTCTAAAGCGCCCGGTTGGCGTAAGAGTATGAAGATATTTATTAAGAAAATACCAAGAAACACCGCCCACGCCCAAACCAACCAAACTAGAAATAATGAGTTTGTTTGAGTTTGTTAAATGAGAAAAATCTAGTTTTTTTGGAACATTGTTTATGTCTATAGTTGTTGGACGAGTGTTCAGAATCAATGAAGTAAGCCAGGCAGATAAAGCGCCTGCAGCAACCCCGCCACCGATAGCACCAAATGTTGCAGTGTTTTCGTGAATGGCGCAAAGAGGTGAGTTAACTAATGCAAGCGAGCAGAATGCAATCATATAACGACGTTTCATAAAAACTCCTATTTTTTTTGAAACAGTTTTATTATTAAAAAACAAGTGGCAGCAATTTAAATAACTGCTGCCAAAATGTCAATTCAAGTTTTAAAGCGTTACAATAGTTGCTTTTTCTTTGATGTCGCACATCAATTGTTCAAGAAGCTTGTCGCGTTTTTGATTGCGCAATTGTGATTCAATAGCAAAATAACATTCGTCCAATGTTTTAATGCGTTGTTCTTCTTTGTCTGCAAGTAAGATGCTGTGATATTTTTCTTGTGATTTGATTGGCTTGGAAATAAACCCTTTTTTCATAGCTAATACCGAAGAGTATTGCTCATCAATTTCATTTTTCTCAACCCAGCCCAAATCTTTCCAGGTAATTTCTTGAGTCTTGAGAAGCTTTTTATACTCACTAATTTTATCTTCTGGAATCGCAGCAATTTTTAAATGATAACGAGCTGGTGCAAACGTTGGATTGTTTTTGTAGTGTGCTTCAACTTCTTGTGAAGTGATTACAACTTTTTCACTAATTTCTACGCGCTTCAAGTTTTCAGCAGCCATCAAGCGGCTGAGTTGGCGTTTGTACATAGCCATGTTAAAGCCGTTTTCTTTGAGCTGTGCTTCAAAGTCATCGTCAGACATATTTGCCATACCACTTTGAATTTTAAGATTTACAATTTGGCGGTTGATGTCTGGCACGGTTGGGATCAAGTGTCGCTCGACTGCTTTTTGGCAGAAGAGTTCTTCGTCAATCATTTCATTAAGCGAATAAAAGCCGCCTTCTTTGCCTAGTTGTGGTTGTTCAAGATGTGACTTTAAAATGTTGTTGCCGTTGACGCGCACCATAATTTTATCAATTTCCCAGCGTGTACGTTCTTTTTTTTGCTCGGATGGTGTTGTTGTGGCGGCTGGAGTGGTTGTTGCTATCTTGGTTGGTTTTGGTGCAGATTCAGTTTTGATGGCTGATGTTTTTAAAGGTTCTGCTTTTTTTGCGAGAGAAACCTTTTTTGGATGAGCCATTTTTTTCTTTTTTGCAATTGCCAGTGAGTGCCATGAGGTAAGAATTACGATGGAAATTAATAACTTTTTCATGGAAATGCCTCTGTTGATAAAAAAAAGGACGAGCGAAAACTCGTCCTTATATAGTACTTTTCTTGCTTTTTACTACCTACTTATACAGCCGTGGCTGCTGATTTTTTATCAGCTGGTTTTTCGGTTGCGCCACTTGCTTGTGCTGCCTTTTTAAATTGCTCTGCCAATGCTTCAAGGTCAGATTTTTGTGAATCTTTGAAGAATTCTTCGTCGCTAGAAATATTCATATTTGCTTTGATTGCTTTAAGTTTTTCATCAAGTTTTTCTCTGAACTGATTATTTTTCAGGATATTCAAAATTTGTGGCTTAATTTCATCAAGTGCAAAATATGTTGTTTCTTCTTTATCTGAAACGTGGATAACCCAAAATTCTTTAGCAACTTTTACTTTTTCAACGGCAGGAAGATCCATCAAAGCAAACGCAGTATCTTTAATTGGGCCAGGAACGCTGGAAGCGCCAAAGCCTTTTTCTTCAGCTTTGTTAACGCGGCCAAAGCTTTTTAGTTTTGCTTTGCTATTTGCTTTTGCCAATGTGTTAAATTCATCTTCAGATTTGCCTTTTGCTTGTTCTTTGAAAGCATTTGCGTCAGCTTCGTTTTCAAAACGAGCCCCAGAGACAAGAACGCCGCCGGCTACCTTAACAAATTGTTCTTTGTTTTCGTTGAAATATTTTTGTGCGTCATTGTCTGAAGCGTTAATGCCTTCAAATACTTCTTTTTCAAAGAATTGTACTGTTAATGAATCTTTAACAAGCTTTTTCATATCTTCATAGGCTTCAATAAATTTAGGATCTTTTTGCAAGCCAGATTCTTGAGCATTAGTAATAATGACCTTTTGTTTAACCAGTTCGTCAAAGAACTTTTTCTTAATTGAAGCAGGTAGTGATTCAGCACCAGCGCCACGAAAGTATGGGTTTGCTTGCAGCATTTGCTGAATGCTTTGATTGAAATCTTTTTCGGTGATGACTGGAGTGCCGTTGATGCTGCACAAGACTTTGCCGCCGTCTTTAGCAGCTTCTTTAACTAAGGACCGCATGGCTTTTGGTTTTGATTCTTCTTTGGATCCGGTGAGCTTTTCTTTGATAGTATCAACAACAGAGCATCCTGGCAAAACAACTACAGTAAGGGCAAGAATGACCGATTTGATTGTTGTGTTTTTCATAAAAAATCCTTAATATAACCTAATATGAGTGTCACACCTCTGTACTAACTCTACACAAAAAAGCATATCAATCGTACCATACGAACTTAATTTTGCAAGGGTGGCGCCTGCGTGAGTATTTTTTTCACAAAGCGGCAATTTAACAATAACTGAAAGGTTTTTGCCAATGAAAGAGCAAGGTTCAATTTCATTTTTGTCCGCAGTGTTAATGAGCATTAACATTATTGTTGGTGTTGGCATTTATTTTGGCCCACAAATTATGACTACTCGCGCTGGTTCTATGAGCTTTTTGGGCTGGCCGCTGGTGGCACTTATGCTCTTTCCGGTCATTTGGGGTGTAGCTTTGGCTGCGCGGATGTTCCCAGGGGGTGGCAGTTTTTACAATTACTGCACACAAGGTATTAATAAAACGTTTGGCGTTATTGCTATTTGGGCATATTTGTGGGGCTTTATAGCCGTTGCTGCAACGCAAATATTGGCATTTCGCGATATTTTGGTTGCACAATTTCCTACGCCGATTTGGCATGAATATAGCCTGCTTTTGAATATTGGTTTTGTTTTAACCCTCGCGCTTCTTAATTTAGTTTCAGTGGAGCTCATTAGTAAGATTCAGAGTGTGGTAACTATTATTAAATTACTTCCCATGATTTTGGTAATTGTAATTTTGCCATTTTATTGGGACAGTTCGTACGTTTTTAACTTTAGCGATGTAAAAAACTTGGGCTTTGCAATTCCGGCAGCAATTTTTGGCTATAGCGGTTTTGAAAGCTGTAGCAACATTAGCCACATGCTCAAGGGTGGTTCACAAAAAGCCTTTGGTGTTATTTTAACAGGTTTCTTTGTGGTTGTTTCTTTGTATGCATTATTCCATCTTGGTGTCTTGCACATTATGGGTGCTGCTCAGTTGGCTGCTCAAGGTGTGCCCGCCTTCACCAACTTTTTGGGCTTTGAATCAGCAAATGTGTTGTGGTTTATGCAACGTGGGTTGACCGTTATTTTGCTGTTGAGCTTTGCTAACGCAGTTTACGGGGTAACGCTTTCAAATATTACTAACTTTTTCAACATGGCGCAGGAAAAACTTTTTCCGCATCCAAAAAAGTTGACCAGTGTTAATCACTACAACCGCCCCGTTTATGCTATTTTTATTGTTGCTTTCATAACGTTTGGTTTTATTACCTTTATTCCAACGACTGAAATTTTGTTGGCCATTTCAACATTGGGTGTTCTTACTGCGTACACGCTAACGCTCTTAGCGGTTGCTCGTGTTCAAGCAAAGCAAAAAGATTACTTTAAAATGGTGCTTACTTCTCTTGGATTTGGTTCATGTGGCGCTCTTGGTTATTTTTCTTGGGTTTCTATTGAAGGCAGCAATATGTTGCGGCTTTGCTATGCAAGTCCGTTACTTATTGGCGTTGCCGTTGGAACCTTTTTGTATTTAAACAAGAAAAAATAAATTTATGACAAAACAACAAACCATTCCTTTTTGGATAGCCGTTATTATCAATATTAATATTGTTATTGGTGCCGCATTCTTTTTGGGAGCCCAATCAATTACTCTAAAAAGTGGGATATTCAGTCCATTTGCATGGCTTTTTTGTGGCCTTCTTTTACTGCCGTTGGTCGCGGTTTTTGCATGGTTTGCTAAGCGACATCCCGAAGCTGGCGGTTTGTATGTGTATAGTCAAAAATCGTTGGGCAGTTTTTGGGGTTTCTTGAGTGGCTGGGGCTATTTTGTGGGCACAACTGCAGGTAATGCTGCGGTGATTCACGCTTTTTCAAGTTACCTACAAAATGTTGCATCGGTGCACCGTGTGCTTTTGCCCTGCGGCCTTTTAGGGTTAAAATTTGATTTATTGTTGGTACTATTTTTTACCCTGCTCAATGTGATTAATATTCAATTTATGGAGCGTGCGCAAATCTTTTTTGTTGTCATGAAAATGATACCCATGTTGGTGCTGGTTGTTGGTGCGTTATTTGTTGGTACTGGCACATCATATGTTGCGCAAGCATGGGATTTTTCGAACTTTTTTGAAACGATTCCTATGGTTTTTTTTGCTTACGTTGGCTTTGAGGCCTGCTGTGCGGTGGCCGACAAAATTGGCGATAGTCAGCGTAAAGCTTCCGCAGTGATTTGGTCGTCTTTTGGTATTATCATGCTGGTCTACGTTGTGTTGCAGTTTTGTGCTTTGCGCGTTCAGGGTAGCTTTGATGTTAATCCTTTTTTGCACGCAATAGGCTTGTTTACCAGTGATCCGGTTGTAGCAGATTTGCTCAGCAATATTGTTTATGCAACGATAATGCTTTCGTTTTTGGGTGGCTTTTATGGCATGTATTTTTACAATAGTTGGAATTTGTATGCTATTGCTCAGGACAAAAATATCATTGGTGGTTCTTATTTGACCAAGTTAACCAAAAACCAAATCCCCTGGGTTTGCTTGATGGTGCAGTGTTTCTTGCTTAGCATCTTTTTGTTGTTGACCACGGCAGACAGTTATTTGGTGGTGATTGGTGATTTTGGCGTTACCATTGGCTACTTGCTCACAACCGTAGCCTTTTTTGTGGCCAGCAAAAACAAAATTGTTGCGTTGGCGGCACTCTTGAGCTGCTCATTTTTACTGTATTTATGTTCTAAGTCGTTGGTTGATGCTGGCATGTACAATCTGATTCCGTTACTCATTGTTTTGGGAATAGGGATTATTGTTTACAAAGGCAAGCAGTTTTTGAATCAGCAGTGTTCTTAAGTCCAGTAGCGCGTTTATTTGATAATGACCCGTTTTTAATTGAGCAATCAAGAAATCTTACAAAAAGGATCTGTTATGCTGTTTGGCTATTCAGTTAAAGAATTGAGCGAAAGTTTATTATTAGTCCCGCTGCTTTGCCTATTTTTTGGCAGCATCTTTTTGTCATTTAAAACGGGCTTTGTGCAGTTGCGTATGTTGCCACACATGGTTCGCTTGCTTTTCAAAAGTCTCTTCAGGCAAAAAAAAGAAGGCGAGCATACGGTGTTGGCACACAAAGCGCTGTTTACCGCCATGTCGACAACCATTGGCATTGGTAACATCGTGTCTCCTGCAGTGGTCATTCGTCTTGGTGGGCCAGGCGCCCTGTTGGGTTTTTTGATTGCTATATTTTTTGGCGCGGCAACAAACTTTGTTGAAGTTACCTTGGCAATGCACTATCGCACCAAGCGTGAAGATGGTTCGTACAGCGGCGGGCCCATGGAATATTTGCGTCAAGAGTTTCATCCAAAACTGGCAGCAATTTATGCTTTTTTGGCAGCAATCTTGCTCATGGTATGGTCGAGTAATCAAGCAAACACGCTGGCCGATATTTTGCAAACGTACGGCATGCCAACTGGCATTACCGGTTTGTTAATGGCAGGTTTGGTAACGTTTTATTTGATGGGCGGTATTAAAAAAATTGGTAACTTGTCAGCTAAGTTGGTGCCGTTTATGTTTTTATTATACTGTGGGGCGGCGCTTTGGATTATTGCATTGAATATTGAACGCGTGCCGGCTATGTTTGGTTTGATGTTTGAATCGTTTTGTACAGCACATGGTGCCACGGGTGTTTTGCTTGGCTATGGTTGGCAAAAGATGTTGCGCTGGGGTATTGCCAACGGTATTTATGCTAGTGAAGCAGGCATTGGTACGGCAACTATTCCACATTCCGAATCGGGTGCGCAAAATGCTTTTGATCAAGGTGTTTTGTCCATGGTCAGTGCTTACTCGATTGGCTTTATTTGTTTGCTCAGTGGTTTGGTTATTTTGTTGACCGGTACCTGGCAAGATCCAAGTGTGAGTCTTGGCATCAACATGGTGGCCGTTGCGTTTGCGCAATACTTCCCAGCAAGTTCAATTATTTTGGTTGCCAGTGTTTTCTTGTTTGCATTTGGCACTATTTTGGGTAACTCGTTTAATGGTAGCCAGTGCTATGTGTATCTGACAAAAAATCGTGGCATGGGCTTTTATTATATCTTGGTTGCTGCAATAGTTTATATTGGCTCAATTTTTGATGTAGAGCTTTTGTGGACAATCAAAGATTTCTTTGTTGTGCCGGTAGCGCTTATTAATTTGTTTGGCATTATTGTTTTGGCGTGCAAGCGCAAAGATATTTTTACATTCAAAAAATAAAGATATTTTCTGCGTGTTAATTAATGCAGGTTCCTAATGCTAAAAATCTAAAATCTGAAGCATTAATTAGGCTTGCCATGCGCATAGCGCACACTTCTTGTTTGCCAACTGGCTCGTGTAATTGTTTAACAAATAAGGTAAGGTTTTGAGAAAATTTATGTGGCTCAATACCCCAACCGTTCAAACAATCTGGCAATGAAATAAAGTAAAGTTCATTAAAAGAAATAACTAATGCCTTTGCTTTGTGTGCTATAAAATCGGCTTGTTCTGCAAAGCGGCGTTCAAGTGAGTAAGTACCAAGTTTATTGTTTTGCTCGTCAAAAATATCCCACGTGGTAAAGCTTTTTTCAAGAGCGATAATTTGGCCGTCGGCTAAGCGTGCCTTAAAAAATGATCCTAAAGGTTTATAAAGCGATCGGCGCAAGGTGATTTTTTGTTCGCCCGAATCTATTGTTAAACAGTCACCAATGCCCCCATCAGAGCCCTCGCCTTTGATCAGCCATTCCCATTCGTTGGTATAATATTTTGGTTGTGAAGGCAGTTGCGGGTCTACGATAGTAATATTGTAAACGCCGTTTTTAAGCAGTTGTAAAACATCGCTGCCGCCCGCAATATACACAATTTTTTTGCCTTGGCTGGCTTGTTCTTTAATATTTTTTAATGCTTGAGCACTCCAGTTTTTCCACCCCGTCCCTGCTAAGTGGTACCATATTGTTGCATACAAAAGGCGTGCCGCTGGGAGATTTTTTTGTTCATTGAGCATGTTTTGAAAGATTGGAAACGTTTCAGGAGAAAAACAAAAACGAAAAAAGCGATTTGCTATTTCAAATTGAAGTTCTGTTCCCACGGCTATATTGTTGATGGTATAAGGAAATAGTGCGTTGAGTAGGGCTGTATAAGAATCGATTGTTTGATTCCAGTTTTCGTGAGATTCTTGCTTTGCCAAGGTCATTTCTGATGCAAAATTATGATCATTGAGAAATTGGATAAAAGCCAATATGTCCTGTTCCAGCAAGTCGTACAAATCGGCTATATTTTTTTTGAATGTTGCATCTAAAAATGGCCGAAATTGGTGACCATGTTCGTTGATAGTGTTGTTGGTCAAGCTGATTAAAAATGGGCGCAGGTGGCGCAGTGCGTATATCTTGTCTTCGTATATTCTTTTGAATGATAGTGAAAAAAATGTGTCTAATAAATTTTTTGCGTCTTGAATGTTGTGCTGAGCAAAAACTCCTTGCCATTCATGCCATTTTTTAAAAACGTCAGCTTCGCTTTTTATGGTGATAGTTTTGGCGTTAGTCCATGCAAACAACAACGCAAGAGCGAGTAGATAAGCTTGGCGCATGTTCATGATGTTTCCTTTTTTTAGTTTGGATTTGAAGCAAGATTAATAAACTTAAGATCAGCAAAATTACTGAGTGATGCAATGCGCATGTTGCACATATGCTCTTTGCCAACAGGCTTGCGGAGCTGTTTTACCAACAGAGAGAAATCATTTGAAAACTTACTTGGCTCAATCCCCCAACCATCTAACATTTCTGGCATAGCAGCATAAATCATTTCGTCATACGACATGAGCAACGTTTGTTGGGGTTTTATCTCAAAATCTTCTTGCCTGGTAAAGCGTCGGTGAATGGTAATGGTTCCAAGATTTTCTAGCGTTTGGGCATCGAGCACCTGCCAGATGGTAATACTTTTTTGTAAAGGAATAATCGTGTTATTGGACAATTTATTGAAAAATGTATCACCTTGTTCAAATCTGCTGCGCTTAAGCACAATATTTTTGCTATCAAAATCACACGAAATGGTATCACCAATGCCATTACTTTTTCCTTGTCCAACAACAAACCATTGCCAATTTTTTGCATAATAAGCGTTTTGTGATGGCAAAAATGGGTCGATAATGTCGATGGTATAAATGCCGCGCTTGAGGAGTTGGTAGATGTCGTTGCCGCCGGCAATATAAACAATTTTGTGCCCTTGCGCTGCTCTTTCTTGCAATGCGTCGAGTGTATTTTTGTGCCAGTGTTTCCAGCCGCTGCCAACTAAATAGTTCCATAAAACGCCGTGTAAAAAACGGGCAAGGGGATAAAATTCTGCGTTCATGAGCAATTGTTGGTATTCTGGAAATGTTTGAGTGCTAAAACAATATTCAAAGAAGCGATTGGCAAGAGCGTAGCCCAGTTCTTCTTGGACCTGATGACTTGCATGCGTACACAAAAGGTTGACCAGTGCTTTGTATTTATTGATTGTAACATCATAGGTGTCAAAACCTTCAGTTTGGTTGGTTATTGCTGTTGAAAACTGATTATTTTTTAAAAAAGCAATAAATGCTGCCGGGTCAGATTCAAGTGCTGAGTATAAAAAATAAAAAATTTCATACATTTCTGGCGAGATGGTTTCTTCAAATTGGTAACCATGATCATTCATCAGATTGCCAGTAAGTGCGGGAAGAAAAGCGTCAAATTTTTTAAGAAGTGAATATGTTTTTTCAAAATTTTTTCTAAATTTTTTTAAAAAAATATCTTTTGAAAGATTATTGGTTAGTTCAGTAAAATTGCGGTCTTCAAAAACTTTTTGAACGCGAATCCATGTTTTAAAAACATTATAACTTGTTTGGTGAGTGTGGGCTGCGATAGGGTTTAAATAAATAAGACTAAGTGCCATCAAGGGCATAAAAAATCTGGTAGTAAGCATGGCTAACGAAATCCTTTCAGTACTAATTTCCTGAGTTACCCAAAGAAATAAATTGTAAATCGCTCAAATTAAGTAGTGTTGCAACGCGTATGTTAAGCATCATATCTTTTGTTGCTCGTGCGCGTAGTTGCTTAATCATTATGAAAAATTCTGGAGCTAAATTTTTAACATCAACGCCATAACCGCCCAAAAAGTCTGGAATTATAGCATGAAAAAAATCGCTAAATGACATCAAAATTATGGTGTTTTGTTTATATTCAAAATCTGAGCTACTCAAAGGTCGACGAACAAATTTGATGCGACCTAGTTCTTCTTGTGCAGTATTTTTGACTGTCCAGGTAGTGGTACTTGCTGGTATTTCTAGTGTGTTGGTTTGAGATTGTTGCAAAGAAAAGGTATTGGTAATATTAAATGATTTTCGTTCCAGAATAATGGTTTCATTGTCCCATTCAAAAGTTAGGGTGTCGCCAATTCCATTTTCTGCTTCTTCGCTTTCCACCAACCATGCGGC